>CAKZQZ010000050.1 GCA_937142855.1 uncultured Alphaproteobacteria bacterium
GATCGTATTCAATCACCAGTAATTATTGAGGCTGCTAATGGACCTATTTCATCTGAAGCTGATAATATACTGACGAAAAAAGGAAAAATTATTATTCCTGATTTATATGCAAATGCTGGAGGAGTTACTGTAAGTTATTTTGAATGGATTAAAAATTTGAGTAGAATTAGGTTTGGAAGACTTCAAAGGCGGGCCCAAGAAAGCCAAATGTCTAATTTAATTGATGGTATAGAGGCTATGACAGGAAAGGAATTTCCTTTGGCATTCAAATCAAGTACTGTTCAAGGTTTATCTGAGCGTGATCTTGTTTTTTCTGGTTTGGAAGACACTATGACAGAAACTTATAAAGCTATTAGCAGATTATGGAACTCTGAAGCAGGTATTCCAGATTTAAGAACAGCTGCAATGATGATAGCGGTTAAGAGAATAGTACAGAGTTATAGTTCTATGGGAATATAAATAAAGGGAGGATTCCCTCCCTTTTCATAAAATATAAAATTATGTTATTTTCTAAAGTCTGGATAAGCTTCCATTCCAATTTCACTCATGTCCATACCTTCCATTTCTTCTTCTGGAGTAACTCTTACGCCAATTGTAAATTTAATAATATACCATACAATAGCGGAAGCTATAATTGAGAAAGCCCCTATTGCAAATATACCATATAATTGAGCGCTTAAAGTTGCGTCTGAATTCGAAAAAATAACAGCTATAGTACCCCAAATACCTGCAAATAAATGAACCGGTATAGCGCCTACAACATCATCAATTTTAAATTTATCTAACATTGGTATTGTTAAAACAACAATTAAACCACCTACAGCACCAATGAAAATCGCAAGCATTGGAGATGGAGCTAGTGGTTCAGCTGTAATTGCTACTAGTCCTCCTAAGGCACCATTTAATGCCATGGTAAGGTCTGTTTTTTTGTAAAATAACATAGTTAAAACAATTGCAACTACAACACCACCAGCAGCAGCAAGGTTAGTATTAATATAAATATTTGAAATTGCGGTTACATCTGCAGCTGATCCCATTGCTAATTGCGATCCACCATTAAATCCAAACCATCCAAACCATAGTAAAAAAGTACCTAAAGTTGCAAGAGGTAGATTTGAACCTGGCATTGGAGAAACGCTTCCATCTTCTGCATATTTACCTTTTCTTGCGCCTAAAATAATAGCACCTGTTAAAGCAGCCCAACCACCTACACCATGAACGATAGAAGAACCAGCAAAGTCTAGGAAACCAGCTTCACTCAGAAAGCCGCCGCCCCATGACCAAGATCCTTGAATTGGGTAGATAAATCCACATAAAAGAACTACAAATACGAAAAAACTTTTGAGCTTAACTCTTTCTGCGACAGCTCCACTTACTATTGATGCTGCTGTAGCACAAAACACCATTTGGAAAAACCAGTCTGAACCAGATGAATAAGTTGCGTCATTTTCACCACCAAAAGTTTTTAATTCATCTGATGGACCCCATACAGATAAGGTGCCAATCCAACCTGAAACATCCATATACATTAAATTATATCCTACAAACGCAAACATTAATCCTGCTATTGAATATAATCCAATATTTTTGGCACATTGGACAACAGCGTTCTTAGCTCTAACTAGACCAGTTTCTAGCATACAAAAACCTGCAGCCATTAACATAACTAAAAATCCATGAACTAAGAAAGAAAACGAATTGAATATAAAAGCAGTTTCAGCATCTGGTGCAGCGTAACTTAAACTTGCAAATCCAAATACCGTAAAAGGTAATAGAAGTAATACCTTTAAAGATTTAGTCATAATAAACTCCATTAAAATTTTCCAAACGAAATATGAATGATCAGACTTTTAAATTAAAAAATACAGTGTGATACAATCAAAAATTAAAGGTAAATGCCTATTTTATAGGCAATAAAAAGGTATATTTAATAAATTGTTTAATTTTTAATCAAAAAATTATTCTAAATTTGTCTATTTATTTTTTGTTTCGAGCTATCTTAACAGATTCTACAACCTCATTAAGGAATTTGTATATTTCCTTTTTCCCTAGACTAACTGTTGCTTTAAGGGATCCAAGATTTTTCTCTTTTGTTTCATTAATCAATATATTAACTGCATTTGATGGGAGGTGTTCTTGTTTATTATCCTCAAAACAAACATTCATAATTTGATCAAGATTGAAATAAAGAGCTCTCATTCTGTTTATAAGCATAAATTTCTTATCTTTTTCTTCTTGAGAAATTGAAATTGAATTGTTTACATTCAAAAAATCCAAAAATTCGATATCTCTCCGTCCACCAGCGGCATATTTAGTTTCAAACCATTTCAACTTTTCTTTCTTAACATCAACATTGTTTGAGGTTTTATCAGTTCTCATCAAAGAGATCTCATTTGCAACTTCATCTGAGCTAATAGGAATAGATTTCAGTTTATTGAGTAAATTTATACTTTTTGCTTTAAAGTCATTTTCATTAATAATTCTTGTTTTTTTGAGAGCTATTTTCTCCCACGAATAAGATTTTTTTAGATGATATTCCTCAAAGTTTGAATATGTACAAGCAAGTGGTCCACTTTTACCTGAAGGTTTAAGTTTAGTATCGACTTCATATATAAAGCCTTCTTCTGTTTTAACTGATAAAAATTTTATTATTTGCTTAAATAATTCCATGTAAAGCTTTGGATTTAATTTTTCTTTTTCTTTAATATCAT
>CAKZQZ010000051.1 GCA_937142855.1 uncultured Alphaproteobacteria bacterium
CCAGTAATAATGGGTTGCTCTATGGGAGGCCGAGTTGTTTTACATCTAGCTTTAGAACATAATGAATATTTTAGAGCCGTTATTGCCCTTGAAGGATCAGATAAATTGGAACCCTATTACGATTTAGATTGGTTATATAGACCAGATGTTCATGGGGGGATGGTTCAAGCAGCATTCGTCTCATCTCAAATTGCTCCACAAAGCCCAAATAAATTTAAACATGAAACTTTATGGCATTATATGCAAGGTGGCCCTGGAGTATTTAAAGGAGATCTTTATTTTTACTGGCATGATGGAGATTTTGACGATAGGTCAAGTTTAATAGACACATCAAAATGCCCTGTTTATCTATTGTCTGGCGAGTATGATTGCGCATGTACACCTGAAAGAACAACCGAAACAGCAAGTAGAATTAAGGGTGCAAAAGCCAAAGTTATGGAAGGGATCGGTCATTTCCCAATGTCTGAAAATCCCGATTTATTTAAATCCTATATCTATCCTATTCTAGATGAAATCTTAGAAAAGGTTTAGCCAGCTTTTTCAATATTTCCGCAGACGCTTATAGCTTGCCCAGATATGTTTTTTCCAAGGGGACTACAAAGAAAATGTGCCTGTTCCGCTAAATCATCGTGCGTAACAAACCTATTAAGAGATGCTCCAGACAATATTTCGTCTTTCATTGCATCAAATGAAATGTTTTTAACCTTAGCTTTGGCTTCTATTACTCTATTTTGCCTTTCACCTGCAACTATACCAGGAAGAAGAGCATTAGCCCTAATGCCTCTAGGCCCAAGCTCTATGGCTAAACTTTTAACCATTCCAATAACAGCCCATTTTGTCGCCGCATATGGAAGTCTGTAAGCAAACCCAACTCTTCCTGCAACAGATGACACTGAAAGAATTGATCCTTCATCATTCATACGTGGAACCAGAAGTCTCATTGTTTCAAAATGACTAGTCATGTTCACTTGAAGACATTCTTGCCATCCACCAAGAGTTTGGTCACCTACTGCAGCTGTTTCTCCTGCAATCCCTGCATTATTAACAATAATATCAATTTCTTTTAAATGATCTAATCCTTCTTCAACCATGGATGAGATAAGCTGAGTTTGCCTCAAATCACAAACGGTAGCTTTTATATTATCATCAACACTATTCGCTTTATTTACAGCTTCTTCGTTTATGTCACAAACAAATACGTGGGCGCCTGCTTTTTCAAACCTTCTAGCTATTGCATAACCGATGCCGTCGGCTCCAGCAGTAATTATTGCCTTTTTGCCATCAAGAAGTTTTTCATAATTCATCTGTAAGCCTTCTACTTAATGTTAGTTTTATCTTTACCTTTTAAGCCTAACATTTGCCTTGCCTCATCTGGAGTAGCAACCTCTAATGACAACCCATTAAGAATTTCTACAACTCTCTTGACTTGATCTGCATTTGTTTTTGCTAAATTACCAGGACCATCCCATAGTGAATCTTCAAGTCCAACTCTAACGTGCGAACCTAAAGCAGCACCTGTTGCATTAATTTTCATTTGAGTTGCACCTGCACCAACTACCGACCATTCATAACCTCCTTCACCAAAAAGCTTATCAGCTGTTTTTTTCATATGAAGCAAATTATCAGCATCAGCACCAATTCCGCCCATAATCCCCATAACAAATTGAATAAAATAAGGCCCTTTTAACATTCCTTCTCTGTGAAAATAGTGAAGATTATATAAGTGCCCTACATCATAACATTCAAATTCAAACCTAGTTCCATTTTCGTAACCCAAAGTCATAATGTTTTCTATGTCTTCAAAAGTATTTTTAAAAAGAGAATGTTTACTTCGCTCTAACATTTCTTTTTCCCATGGAAACTTTAGTTGATTATGTTTTTTAAGCATTGGGAAAAGACCAAAATTCATAGATCCCATGTTTAAAGAGGCAAGCTCTGGTTTAAAATGCATTGCTGGCTTCATTCTTTCTTCAACAGACATTTGAGGACCGCCACCAGTTGTTATATTTATAACTGCATCACAAGAGTTTTGAATTGTAGGAAGAAATTTTTGAAATTCTTCAGGATCCTGCGTTGGATGACCATCTATCTCATCTCTAGCATGAAGATGTAAAACGGCGGCGCCAGCTTCATGAGCTGCCAAAGAATGCTCTATGACTTCATCTGCTGTGACAGGTAAATATTCAGACATTGATGGTGTGTGAATTGCTCCAGTAACCGCACAACTTATTATTACTTTTTTATTTTTGGCCATCTTAGACATCCTCTCCTAGTTCAAGTTTTAGTTTTCTAATTAATGCTATCATCTGATTTCTTTTTTTAATCCTATCGGGTCTATCCTGATAAGCTAACCTTTGTCTTTGCTCTTTGTCCAATTTATCTAAATATTCATCAGAGTAAGATGGTACAGTGTTTTGTTGTTTAGCCAAATTTTGTATACCCGTTCTATATCTACTAAAAGAATCCTTGATTCCTTCTGGCGCATTTAAATCCATTATTTCAAACGGCCCCATGAATGCCCATCTTATTCCAAGAGCATGTTTTAATGCTATATCAATATCCTCCATGGAAGCAAATCCTCCTTCATGAAGCCTAACAGCTTCATTTAAAAGAGCTCCTTGAAGTCTGTTTAAAACAAAACCCTCCGTTTCTTTTTTTACTAATATTGCAGCATAGTTTGCTTTTTTATATATTGTGAGGGCTTTGTTTATTATTTCTTCAGATGTATCCTGGCTTCCTACCACTTCAACAAAAGGCACCACATGTGGCGGCAAAGCTGGATGGGCATTAATACACCTATTTTTATGTTCTACAAACTCAGAAATTTCAGATATAACAAGATATGAGGATGAGGAGGCTAGAATTGTCTCTTTAGATGTCAGTCTGTCTAATTCTTTATAAACGTCCTGTTTAACTTTTAGATCTTCGACTATACTTTCCTGTATCAAAACAGCGTTTTCGCATATTTGGTCTATAGTACAATTTAATTTAATATTATTTCTAATTTTATCTTCGTTAATATTTGGATCAATAATCTTAAGATCTTTAACCAAATCATCAAAATATTTATTAAAATTGTCTACACTATTTGGGCTACTATCATAAACGTAAGGAATATAACCAGCATTTGCAAAACCTATAGCCCAACTAGCTCCAATAAGACCAGCTCCACAAATACCAATTTTATTCATTTAAAACCCTTGTATAAAAAAACCGCATCTAAATGATGCGGTTTTAATTTAATGTTTATCTATATTAGCCGCGGAAGCCACAGAGCCATTTCCGGCTGGTAAATCACAAAACTAAGACCGATAAGCTGTATTATAACAAAAGGTATAACACCTTTGTATAT
>CAKZQZ010000052.1 GCA_937142855.1 uncultured Alphaproteobacteria bacterium
GTACACATGTCATACTTAGGTTATAGTATTATTGGTGACGACTTGTATGAAAAACCTATGTCACAAAAAAGACACAAAAATAATATAATAAAAGAAAAATTAAGACTGATTAGATCGTTTAATAGACAAGCTCTTCATGCTTCAAAATTATGTTTTCAGCACCCTGTTACAAAAAAGTATTTAGAATTTATAAGCTCTTTGCCTCAAGATATGAAAAACCTTATAGAAAATATAAAGAAATAGGTTATTAAATTTGATGCTTAAAGGCTTTAAAAAGTATTCATAATTATTATATAGATAAGAGGAGTTATAAAATGGCCTTTTCAGATTCAACTAGTTTATCTATCTTATCTCCAGATAATAATCTTGGAAGATATTTAGAACATATAAAAAAATTTCCAATGCTTGACGCTGACGAAGAATATACGCTTGCAAAAGACTGGTTGGAGAAAAAAAATACTAAAGCCGCACATAAATTAGTTACCAGTCATCTTAGACTTGTGGCTAAAATTGCCATGGGATATAGAGGATATGGCTTACCTGTAGCTGATCTTATTGCTGAAGGTAATATAGGCATGATGCATGCCGTAAAAAAATTTGATCCCGAAAAAGGTTTTAGACTAGCTACATACGCTATGTGGTGGATAAAAGCTGCCATACAGGAATTTGTTCTGAGAAGTTGGTCTCAAGTTAAAATTGGGACTACTGCAAGTCAAAAAAAATTATTTTTTAATCTTAGAAAAATTAAAGGAAAAATTAATGCTTTAGAAGATGGAGATTTATCTAACAAACAAGTCAGTTATATTGCGGAATCCTTAGATGTTTCTGAAGATGATGTTATTAGTATGAATAGAAGAATGCTTGGCGGTGACCATTCACTTAACTCACAAATACGAAGGCACGATGGAGAAGAAGCAGAATGGCAAGACATGCTTGCAGATAATAGAGAAAACCAAGAAATTGAATACGCTAACCATCAAGAAAAAAATATTAGAAACCAAATGATGCAACAAGCTTTAGATTTACTTAAGCCAAGAGAAAAAGACATTATAATTAAGAGAAGATTAATTGAGCCTCCTAAGACGCTTGAAGACTTATCTCAAGAATATAAGGTTAGTAGAGAAAGAATTAGACAAATAGAGTCAAGAGCATTTGAAAAATTACAAGAAGCCATGAAGATTAAAGCTAAAGAATTAAAGCTTATAACATCAGAGCAAGATTAATCTTTATCAAATGGATTTTTTAAATAAATAGTATCGGATCTCTCTGGACTAGTGGATATTAGAATAACTTTACAATCCACTAGTTCTTCTATCCTTTTTACATAAGCTTTTGCTTCTTTTGGAAGCTTTTTAAAATCCCTTATACCAACAATGCTTCCATTCCAACCTTTCATTACTTCATAAATTGGAACTATTGACTTTTGTTCTTTGTTTGAAGTTGGAAAGTAGTTTATAGTTTCTGAACCTAGTTTATATCCCACACATATCTTTATATCTTGAAAGCCATCTAAGACGTCCATTTTTGTCAATGCAATACCATTAATATTCGATAACTGCACAGCTTGTTTTACTAAAATTGCGTCAAACCATCCACAACGTCTTTGTCTACCTGTAACAGTACCAAATTCAAACCCATTTTTACCCAACTTTTTACCATCTTCACCAGTATCTTCTGTAGGAAAAGGACCAGAACCAACACGTGTGGTGTAAGCTTTTGTAATTCCTATAGTATAATCTATAGCTGTTGGGCCTGTGCCAGAACCTATTCCAGCTTGAGCTGAAACCGTATTACTACTCGTCACGTATGGATAAGTACCATGATCTATATCTAAAAAAGTACCTTGAGCACCTTCAAATAATATATTGTAAGAAGATGAATTGTATTTTTGTATTACCCGCCAAGAGGGTTGAACAAAAGGAAGAATTAATCTACCTAATTCCAACAATTTTTTATAAGTACCTTCCGGCTTTTGTATGTCTTGGCCTGAAGCTGATAACCAAATATTATGATGATCATATAATTTTTTAAGCTTTTCTAATAATTCATTTTCATCACAAAAATCACATATTCTTATACCACGCCTACCCACTTTATCTTCATAAGCCGGTCCAATACCTCTTCCTGTAGTTCCAATTTTATTGGAACCATTTTTGTTTTCTCTTAATTCATCAATTAACTGATGGATTGGTAAAATTAAAAATGCAGCATCTGAAATGATCAGATTTTCTGGAGTGATTTTAATTTGTTTTTCTTCTAATTGCTTTATTTCTTTAATTAAATGAATTGGATCAATAACAACACCATTGCCTATTAAAACCTTGGTATTATCTCTAACTATACCACTAGGTAACAAAGATAATTTAAAGACATTTTCATTTACTACAAGCGTGTGGCCAGCATTATGGCCACCTTGGAATCTTACAACTAAGTCAGCTTTTTCAGATAGCCAATCAACAATTTTACCCTTACCTTCATCTCCCCATTGGGTACCAACTATAACTATGTTACTCATAAAAATTCCTAAATTTTAAATACTAAGACTCTAACTTTACTATAAGATTATTTTTCCAAATATATCTACATTTCATATCAAAAGCCTCTTTTTCAATGTTAGTATTGAGATTTGATCCAAAAACTACCTTATAACCTTTTTGAATAATAAATTCAGCATCATTCATACTAAAATATGGAATATATACTAATTGATCATCATTTATTGAGTTAGATTTTAAATTTAATTTTTCTGTATAAATAGTACAGCCCGCAGCTGTTTCTTCGTTAGAAGTCTTATACCTTCCACCCTTGGCAATCTCTCCTTTAAAATGTTCAGAAAAAACTGTAAACGTTAGACCAGTGTGATACTTAAACCCTCTATTTTCTAATATATCGATTGAAAGTTTAGAACTATCATCATTTATATATACCAAATCTAAAACCTCTAAAAAGTAATCTCTTATATTTGAAAGATATTGATCTAATTTAATATGTTTTAAATATTTAATTGCGTTCAAATGATCTCCAGAGGACTCCATAAATTGAATTATAATGTCTAAATTATCACATTTTAAGTTCTTTAAGTACTGTATATCTTTTATATCGATCGCTTGGTTAATCTCATTTTTCAATGATTTAGAAACATTTCGCAGCAAATGTTTTCTTAGAGAAGGGAAATTAAGATCAACGGTAATAGCCTCTACCCCAACTGATTTTAGAGCTTTTAGGCAAACTAAAATTATTTCTGCATCCGCAAATTTTGACTCAGAGCCAATTAACTCAGCACCTACCTGTGTTTTCTGGCGTTCCATATTAAAATTATCACCTTTAACCCTTAGAACATCTCCTGAGTAAGACAACCTAAGAGGTCGAGGTAAATGAGATAATCTAGTGGAAGCTATTCTTGATATTTGAGCTGTAACGTCTGATCTTAATGCCATCATTTTTTGGGATAACGGATCCATAATCCTAAAAGTGGAATCTTTTAGAACTTGACCTAAACCATTTGAAATAAGAGTATCTTCATATTCAACCAGAGGAGGTTTTACCCTAGAGTATCCAAATTTGGAAAATACATCTATTAACTTTTCTATTGTTTTAGCTTGCAATTCGGCTTTAGGATGTAGAATATCGCCCAAACCAGCAGGTAATAAACCATTATCATTTGATGAATTAACCATCTTAATGCCTAAAATTTAAAATTATACCTTGTATAATAAATTTTAGAATGTATCCACTAAATTCAACAATTTATATATAGTCTAATTTTGTTCAAAATTAATTGGGTTAACTCTAGCAACTTGGGGTAAAGCCCTGATTTCATGAATTATTTTTTCATTTATATCTTCGTCTACTTCTACCAAAGCTATAGCTTCACCTCCAATGCTACGACGACCTAAATGGAATGAAGCTATATTAATATTTTGTCTCCCAAGAACATTTCCTAAATCACCAATAAAACCAGGTTTGTCGTAATTTCTTAAATACAATGCAGATTTAGGAAAATCAGATTCAATTGGAATTCCTTGAATATTAATTATTCTTGGTTTGTTTCCTGCTATCAATGTGCCTGATATAGTCCTTTCGCCTTTTTCATGTTTAATTGTGATTTTTAAAAGAGTTTCGTAATCACAGCGTCTTTCATGTTTAATTGTTGATAAACTAATGCCTCTACTTGAAGCAACAGAGGATGAATTAATATTATTTACTGAAACTGATGATGGCTCTAATATGCCAACCAAAGCACTTGCCATTAAGGGTAAATCTTTAATATTGGAAGCTTTACCTTCTAACTCCAGTTTTATGCTTAATATTCCTTCTTGTGTCACTTGTCCAAGAAAAGAACCCATAAGATATGCAAGACTTACATAAGGTTTTAAAATTGGAGCTTCTTTTGAGGTTACATTCGGATAATTGAGTGCATTAACAACAGCACCAGTATTTAAATAATCAGACATTTGTTCAGCTATTTGAATAGCGACATTTTCTTGTGCTTCTAAAGTTGCGGCACCCAAGTGAGGTGTTGCTATAAAATTAGGTGCATCAAATAAAATATTTTCTTTAGCTGGTTCTTCTACAAAAACATCAAAGGCAGCGCCAGCTAAATGTCCTGTTTCTAATGCTGCTCTGCAAGCCACTTCATCAACCAAACCACCTCTTGCACAGTTAATAATCCTAGCCCCTTTTTTCATCTTGTTTAATGCATCAGAAGAAATAATATTTTTTGTTTCTTCAGTTAATGGCGTATGAAGAGAAATAATGTCGGCATTTTTAAGAAGAGTATCTAAATCAACCTTTTCAACGCTCAATTCAGATGCTTTTTCTTGGGTAAGAAAAGGATCAAAGGCCATTACTTTCATTTTAAGACCTAATGCTCTATTGGCGACAATAGAACCAATATTTCCACATCCAATTAGCCCTAAATATTTGCCAGTAATCTCTGTACCATTAAATTTAGATTTTTCCCATTTGCCTTGTCTAGTAGAATGATCGGCCTGTGGTATCATTCTTACTAATGACATCATTAGAGCAATGGCGTGCTCTGCTGTAGTAACAGCATTACCAAATGGAGTATTCATTACTATAATTCCATTTTTGGTAGCAGCTAATTTATCTATATTATCTGTTCCTATACCAGCACGACCTACAACTTTAAGGTTTTTAGCATGTTCTAAAATATCACTGGTAACTTTTGTTGCTGACCTTATGGCAAGACCATCATAGTCATGAATTATTTTTAAGATTTCATCTTTACTAATACCGGGTTGATAGGAGGTTTCAATTTTATTTTTTTTAAAAACATCTACCGCTGACTTACTTAATTTATCACTAATTAAAACTTTAGTCATTTTTTACCTTCTTTTTTTTAATTCACTTTTATTTCTTTAATTGCTGTCTCGTAAGCCCAATCTAACCATGGAAGTAATTTTTTAATATCATCGCTTTCTACGGTAGGACCACCCCAAATTCTTAATCCTGGTGGCGCTGATCTATAACTTCCAACATCATAAGCAACGTTTTCAGATTCTAATAAATTAGTTATCTTTTTTTCTAGCTCATTTTTTATTTCTAAAGGTAATTTTAGAACTATAGGGTCAACGAGTTTTAAACAAATTGAGGTGCTAGATAAGTTCTTTTCATCATCACATAAGAAAGAAGCCCAGTGTGAATTAGAAACCCATTCTTTTATGATATCTAAATTGCCTTTTGATCTTTTTATTAGTTCAGCTAAACCACCAATCTCTTTACTCCAAATTAGAGTATCTAAATAATCTTCAACACAAAGCAAAGAAGGAGTGTTAATTGTAGCTCCAACAAATATCTCAGTATTCACTTTACCATTTTTTTTAAGTTGAAATAATTTGGGTAATGGCCATGTTGGATTATAGGAATTAAGTCTTCCTACTGCCTTAGGAGATAGCACTAACATACCATGACCCGCTTCGCCTCCTAGACATTTTTGCCACGAAAAAGTGCCAACATCTATTTTTTTCCAATCAATATTCATTGCAAATGCTGCTGATGTAGCATCACAAATTGTTATCCCATTTCGTTGTGAATTTAACCAATTTAAATTTGGCATGCACACACCAGCTGTAGTACCATTCCAATTAAACACTATATCACCGTCATATTCTCTATTAGGCAAGTCAGGTAATTTTCCATACTCAGCTTTTAAAATATCAATATTTTTTAATTTAAGTTGTGTATTTATGTCATTAGCCCAGTCTTGGCCAAAACTATCCCAAGCTAATATGTTAACATGTAATGGTCCCAAAAGATTCCACATTGCCATTTCAATAGCACCTGTATCAGACCCAGGTACTATCCCAACTAGGTAATCCTCTGGAATTTCTAATATATTTTTAGTAAGTTCAATTGCTTTGCGTAATTTATTTTTTGCAAGTGGGTGACGATGTGATCTGCCAAGGCAACTATCTTTTAATACATCTAAAGACCAATTAGGTCTTTTTGCACATGGACCTGAAGAGAATTCAGGGCGAATTGGCTTGACTATTGGTCTGGTCATATTAACCTCATAAAATGTTGATGCTTGTTGGGAAGCAACTGCCCATCACCTAAATAACAATTTTTTTATTGTTGTCAACATGGAAAGGCCAATTAATAAATAAATGATTAAATTATATGACTTATGTGGCAAAAATAATTTACGGTTTAGTCCACCTTGTTGGAATGTTAAACTTTGCCTTATACATAAAAATTTAAATTTTGAAACAGTTCCAGTTAGGTTTTCAGAAAAAGAAAAAATTTCATTTTCTGGTCAAAAACTTGTTCCTATTTTAGAACATGATAAAGGATTTGTATGTGAATCGTGGAAAATTATTAATTGGTTAGATGACAATTACCCAGATAAAAAACTTTTTAAAAATGAGAATTCTAAAAATTTTTCATATTTTTTATATCTTTGGACTGCAAGACAGCTTTTACCAGTTTTGTTTAAAATAATAGCACATGAAATACCTAATGTTCTCGAAGGTGAAGATGTAAATTATTACATTAAAACTAGGGAGGAAAGGATAAAGGGCCCAATCACTAAATTTAAAACTAATATTTCTGAATTAATTGATGAATTTCGGAAACTAGTTAGCCCTATTAGAAAAATAATTGAAAAAAATGGCTATATTGCAGGCCAAAAACCTGGAATAGAAGATTATTTATTTTATGGTAACTTTAAATGGGTATACTCTTGTAGCTCCTGTAATTTATTAGAAACTGATGATGCAATATACAATTGGTTTAAAGCTTTATCTGAAATAGCTGATAAAACTAAGTAATTTTATGGCAATGATTAATAGGGCCATTCCCGTTACCAAATTTAGGGGCAGTTTTAATAGCGTTATTAACATAAGAGTGCGCAGCTTCAAATGCCATCTCGATTGACATAGATTTAGCTAAAAATGCAGACAGTGCTGAAGCCATTGTACAACCTGTACCATGAGTATCATTAGTTATGATTTTTTTTGTTTCTATTGCATGCATGTTTTTATCATCCATTAATAAATCCGTTAAAACCATAGATTGCATGTGACCTCCCTTTAAAATAACTTTACTTGCTCCCAAGTCTAGCAGAGCTCTAGCAGCCTTTTCCATATCTGATATATTTTCAATTTTAAGACCTGTTAAGATTTCCGCCTCAGGTATATTAGGAGTCAAAATAGGTTTTGAGTTTTCAATAAAATTTTTAAGCGCATCTATTGCGTTTTCTTTTAATAATCTATGACCAGCCTTTGCAACCATAACAGGATCTAAAACAATATTTATATCTTCATTAGCTATAATATTTTTATGAATAAGTATTTTACAAACAGCATTGATTAAATCAGCACTATGTAACATGCCAATTTTAACCGCGTTAACTTTAATATCAGACAAACAACAATCAATTTGTTTTATTACAAAATCAACAGGTATCTCAAAAATACTGTAAACCCCCTTTGTATTTTGTTCTGTAAGAGCAGTTATTGACGTCATGCCATAAACCCCTAAACTAGTAAGTGTTTTTAAATCAGCTTGAATGCCTGCTCCACCACTAGGGTCAGAACCAGCAACTACTAAAACAGATTTCAATAAATCACTCATTCTTGCCAAGTTTGTTCTCATTAATTAAAAAACTACAAATTTCATCTGATACTTCTTCATTTTTTTTTATATCTGGTGATTCAACCATAACTCTTATTAAATCTTCAGTACCCGATGGTCTTATTAACACGCGACTATCTTTACCTAACAAATTTTGTTTGTCATTGATAAACCTTTGAACTTCATTTTTTAGAAGTATATTTTTATTTATATTTTTTATATTTTTTAACAACTGAGGTACTAATTTAAAGGGTCTTAATAGTTCTGATGCTTTTAAACCTGACTTTTTGAGTAAAAATAGAATTTTTAATGCAGTTAATAAACCATCACCCGTTTTTGCAAAATCTGTAAGTAGGATATGACCTGAAGGTTCTCCACCAAGTCTACTTTTAGTTTCAAACATTTTTGATATTATGTAACGATCACCAACATTGGTTCTAAAAAAAGGAATATCTTTATCTATTAAATAATTTTCTAAACCAATATTTGACATTATTGTACCCACAACAGGTTTTCCATACAACTCATTATGTTTTAACATTTGATTAGCTAAAAAACCTATAATCAGATCCCCTTCTATAATGTTTCCTTTTTCATCAGAAAAAATTACCCTATCAGCGTCACCATCAAAAGCTATGCCTAAATCTGCACCTTGTAATTTGGTCTCTTTAGCCATTCTTTCAGGAAACATTGCGCCACATTGGAAATTAATATTTTTCCCATTTGGTTCAGCACCAATAATGTTAGTCTCTGCTCCTAGTTCAAATAAAACTTCTGGACCTACTTTATATGATGCACCATTTGCACAGTCTAACACCACTTTTAATCCACTTAAATCTTCATGTTTTGGAAGTATTTGTTTAACAAACTCAGAGTACCTTCCATTAGCATCTTCCATTCTTCTTGCTCTTCCTAAGTCTGCTGATTTTGCTAAAGTAGGAGTTGTTTCCATTTTTAATTGAATTTCGTTTTCCACATCATCATTCAATTTAAACCCGTCAGATCCAAAAAGTTTTAATCCATTATCCTCGTAAGGGTTATGAGAAGCTGAGATCATTACCCCTAAGTCACATCTAAGAGCTCTAGTTAAATGCGCAATAGCAGGTGTTGGCATAGGACCTGTTGTAATTGCATCTAAACCAACAGAAGTAAAACCTGAAACTAATGCAGGTTCAAGCATATATCCTGACAAGCGTGTGTCTTTACCTATCAAAACACGTGGTTTTTTTGTGCCAGCTTTACCAAAGAAATAATTACCCGCAGCCATAGCTAATTTAACAGCCATTTGTGCGGTAATCTTATCTTTATTAACCGTGCCTCTTATGCCATCTGTTCCAAATAATCTTTGCTTAGTATCAAAATCATTATTCACAATTAATTACCTTCTAATTTAAAGAAAACTGACATGTTAATGCCTGTTTGGTTTCAAAAACATCGTGTGTTCTGATTATTTGAATACCATTATTAAAAGCATGCATAGCAAATGCAATTGAACCACTCAACCTTTTACTGGGGTTAATAGATTTTTTGTAAACATCACGAAATTTAAAGTCTTCAATAGTAAGCTGTCCTATTAGTGCTTTTCTGCTAACACCAATTAGTATTGGGACACCTAAACTATGAAAAATACTTAAATTTTTTAGAATATCTAAATTATGAAATTTATTTTTTCCAAACCCTATACCTGGGTCGATTACTAAGTTAGAAATATCTATGCCTAATTGTAATAATTCAAAAATTTTTTTTTCAAAAAAATTATAAATGTCGATTGGTGAAAAAGAATATTTAGGATTGTCTTGCATATTTTCAGGATTATTTTGCATATGCATTATAATTACTGGTAATTTTTTTGATATTATAAAATTAGCTTTTTCGATACTATCTAAACTAGAAATATCATTAATTATATCAACACCAATTTTTTGACCCAATTTCATGGTACTCAGATTTCTTGTATCTAAGGATATAATTGTTTTAACATTTTCTTGTTTAAGTCGAAGTAATGTCTGTAAAATTCTTTGTTGTTCTTCATTTTCTGAAATCTTATCAGCTCCAGGCCTAGAAGACTCACCTCCAATATCAATAATTGTTGCACCATTTTTTAACATTTCTTTACATTTTCTTAGAACTATGTCTGGATTAGAGTTTCTACTATTTTTATAAAAACTGTCAGGTGTAAGATTTGAGACTCCCATTATATGAGGGAGTGACATATCAATATTTGCAAAAGAAGGTCTTTTTTTAACAATATTTTCAATACTCATTTCTGCTTTTCGTAAAGCTTCTTTACTATCAGTTCTTGCTAATTTAATAAAATCTGAAACAGACATTAAAACTTCAATAAAAGTATCTTTCTTTTTTTGAATTACACGAAGGTTATCAAAATACCTCCAACCACCAGCAATTTTAAGACCCTCATAAACTTCGTATTGGTGCTTAGGAATTGGTATGATATAAGTTTCAATTTCTTCAGAGCAAGGAGGGGCAAACAAATATTTACTTTGTTTTACCATCTTCCTTGATTAATTCTAAGAGTTATCTATTTCATTAGTAACAATCGTCTGCTTTGCACTTGTAGAAGGAATGCCGGCTCTTCTTTTAGGCTTTTTTGCTTTTGGTGAATTATCATTATCATCACTCTTTTTAATAGAAATTTTTAACCCTTTACACAAGTCGTTTATTTGTTTTCCATCTAAAGTCTCATACTCTAGCAAGGCTTCTGCAACTCTTTTGAGCTGTTTAGAGTATTTTTTAAGCATTTTTTGAGCATCAACATAAACTGAGTCAGCTATTCTTCTAATTTCTTGATCAACGATAGATGCGGTATCATCAGAAAGATTTTTTTGTTGGGAAACAGATCTTCCAAGAAAAACTTCTTGCTCATTAGCCTCATATGCTAAGAAACCGAGTTTTTCAGATAGACCCCATTCTGTTACCATTCTTCTAGCAGTGTCTGTTACCATTCTAATATCAGAACTAGCTCCAGTTGTAACTTTGTCTTTACCAAATATCATCTCTTCAGCTATACGTCCACCACACGCAACCCTTAGATCTGCAAACAACTTGTCTTTAGCCATAGATACCCTATCACCTTCAGGCAATCTCATTACCATCCCAAGAGCTCTTCCTCTTGGAATTATTGTTGCCTTATGAATAGGATCACTAGCAGGTGAATAGGCAGCTACCACAGCATGTCCAGCTTCATGATAAGCTGTAAGCTTTCGCTCTTCTTCTGTCATTACCATGGACCTTCTCTCAGAGCCCATCATAACTTTATCTTTAGCTTCTTCAAATTCAACCATACTCACGTTACTTCTTCCTTTTCTGGCTGATAATAACGCTGCTTCGTTGACTAAGTTAGCAAGGTCAGCTCCAGAGAAACCCGGTGTACCTCTAGCCAAGGTTTTCGTAACCACGTCAGAAGAAAGTGGTACTTTTTTCATATGGACTTTTAATATTTTCTCACGCCCAATCATATCAGGGTTCGGAACAACAACTTGTCTGTCAAATCTACCTGGTCTTAGCAATGCTGGGTCTAAAACATCAGGTCTATTAGTGGCAGCTACCAAAATAACACCTTCATTTGTTTCAAAACCATCCATTTCAACAAGAAGTTGATTAAGTGTCTGTTCTCTTTCATCATTACCTCCACCAAGACCGGCTCCTCTATGCCTTCCCATGGCATCAATTTCATCAATAAATATTATACAAGGAGAATTTTTCTTTCCTTGTTCAAACATATCTCTTACTCTTGAAGCGCCAACACCAACAAACATTTCAACAAAATCAGACCCAGATATTGTAAAAAAGGGAACACCAGCTTCTCCAGCCACTGCCTTAGCTAACAAAGTTTTACCAGTTCCTGGAGGACCCACTAGCAAGACTCCTTTTGGAATTTTTCCACCAAGTTTTTGGAACCTACTTGGATCTTTTAAAAACTCTACAACTTCTTCTAGCTCTGATTTAGCCTCGTCAATACCAGCAACATCTCGGAAAGTTACCTTATCTCTATGTTCAGTAAGGAGTTTAGCTTTTGACTTTCCAAAGCCCATAGCTCCTTTTGCACCACCCTGCATTTGTTTCATAAAGAAAATCCAAACACCAATAAAGAGCAACATCGGAAACCATGAAATAAGAACAGATAAGATTCCAGGCATACCACTTTCAGCTGGTTCTGCTGTTACTTTAATTCCTTTCTCTGATAATTTATTTGCTAATTCATCTTCTTTTGGAATAAATGAATAAAATGGAACGCCACTATTAGATGAACCAAAAATTTTATCTCCCTGGATACTTACTTCCCTGACTTCACCAGAATTTACTCTTGCTAAAAAATCAGAATAAGCTATCGCATTGTTTGATGATTTAGACGAATTGCCTTGAAAGACATTAAAAATAGCAATTAACACCAAAGATATAATTACCCAAACAGCTATGTTTTTTCCAAAATTATTCATCATATTCCTTTTTATTTTTTTTAATTATATCAGTACTCTATTAATAAGGTAAAGCCCAAAAGAATTGCTTTTTATACTTTCATTAGAATTGTTTTTTTGATTTATAATATTTAAATGGGGTTTGACTAGTTTACCTTCAAGAGTTTGGAGACAAGGAATTGTTTTATTAATTAAATTTTTAAACTCATAAAAAGGGCTATTAGGAGGAATATTATTATAATTTATTTTTTCTGAGCAAATTAATTTTCCTGGCACATTGCTAATAAGAATGAAACGACCATCAAAAATATATTTTTTATTTACTTTTATATCTAAGTTATAGTTGAGATGTCTTTTTTCTCTTATAAAAAAAATATGATCTTTATTATACAAAACACAAACATTTCCTAGAGTTCGTTTTTTAAAATCATTTTTTAATAATGCTTTAGTTAACTCGTATACTTGTTTACGTTTTGGAGAATATTTTTTTCCACCTACAGTCTGAATTATTTTTGAAAAAAATTTAATACAATATAGATCAGATTGTTTGAAAAGCGTGAGTGCACTTTTATAATTAACTCTAACCACTCCACATTTATCTAACAAAACATTTTGCTCTAACCAATTTTCAAATAATAAGTTAGTCTTTGTAACTAATTTATTACATATGATGCTGAATTTATTTAGATCTGTTGATACGTTTTCCCATTTATTCCTCTTTATTTGAATTAACTTTTGCCTTACTCTGACCCTTTCGTATTTTAAAAATGAATTTGATGGGTCTTCAAAAAACTTAATATTATTCTTTTGTGCGTATCTAACAATTTCTTCTTTAGAGAAAGTTAAAAGTGGTCTTAATATAAAAATTCCATTCCAAAAAGTGATTGTTTTCATTCCTAAAAGACCATCAAGACCAGAGTTTTTGTTAAAACGCATATACAGAGTTTCTGCTTGATCATTCAAATGATGAGCTAAAAGTAAATTGGCAGAGAGATCAGAACAACTTTCAAATAATAGATCACGTCTATTTTCTCTTGCCCAGCTCTGTATGTTTCCACTAGGTTTTTGTTTTTCAATTTTTTTTATAATTGTTCTGAAGCCTATTCCTTCCGAAATACTTTTTACGTTTTCTGCTTCAGTACTGGATTCAACCCTTAAATTATGATCAATTATTATCGGGAAAATATTTATTTTCATAAATTTGTTCTGGTCTAAAAATCTTTTAATCAAGTAAAGTAGAACCATTGAGTCTACGCCACCAGAAAGGCCAATAACGAAATTTTTTGATAATTTATTTACTGGATGGATTAAAAGTTTAAGTAATTCTGAATTGAAGATGTCAATCATTCATTATTACATTTATTTTCATTCTTTAGAATATTAATTCTTGTAATAAATTTTTCAGAAGGATTAATCATAAACTCCAGTGACTGCTTTAATATATCGCAAAGTTGGTTTTGGGGAGCAAAATTTGCAGCAGATTCCGCAATTAATAGTGTTGTTTCTTGAAACCTTGAGTCATTTGGAAATACGCTATTAAATTCAGCCAAAGCTATAGCTGCTTCCTCAAACTTAGCTTGTGCAAAATAAGCTCTTCCTAACCAATATTGAGCGTCAGCAACTTTTTCACTATCCTTATGTATTATTAAAAATTCTTTGAATGCTTTTTCAGCATTAATGAAATCAAGAGCAACAGCATAATCTAATGCAATATTAAAATTTTCTTCAGGCGAGGATTTTGTTAATAATTTATCTTTCTTAGTATCGCCTTCAGTTCTAAGTTTGTCTTCCGTATTATTCTCTAAATTTGAAGAACTTGGCTCTTTTATAAACCCTAAAACGCCCTCAGTTTTATTTTCAAGGTTTTTAGTCGTAATATTATTATTTTTATCATCAACAAAACTAGGTTTTTGTACAATATCTTTACCACCTTGATCTTTACCACCTTGTTTTAAAGTTCCATTATTAATAGATGTAAGTTCTAAATGTCTTTCTATACGCTTAAGGGCAAAGTCTAAATCGTAAGAAAGGTTTGTAATATTTTTTAAATTGTTCTCTAGTAAATTCAACTTTTGGTTAAGATTATTTATTTTATTTTCTAAATCCTCTGGAACTTTAACCATACTTTTTGAGTTTGAAAGGCTTTCAAAAGAACCAATTAAATTTTTAACATTATTTTCTATGCGAGCAATTTTTTCTTGTTGAATAGTAACTATTTCTTTTAAACCATCCATGCTTTGTGAAAACGCTGGAGAAATTAAAAAAGGATTAAATATTAAGAATAAAAATTGGATTAACTTAAACATGCATGACTCTTAGCTTAATGGCTAAAATACAAAATAAAAAATGAACTGTAGAGATAAAATTCTATATTTTATTCAATAATAGTAACGGCACGTCTATTTTTAGACCAAGCCATACTATTAGATCCCACAACAGCAGGCTTTTCTTTACCATAAGAAATAACCTTAATTCTGTCAGGATCTATACCTTGAATTACAAGATAATCTCTAACGGCAGTTGCTCTTTGCTCACCTAATGCTAGGTTATACTCACGAGTTCCTCTTTCATCACAGTGACCTTCAATTATAAAATTCAAATCACTATTAACTCTTAGAAATCTTGACTGAGAATCTAATAATATTTTTGCACTTGAATCTAATTCGGCTGAATCATAATCAAACAAAACGCGATCACCAACCGCAATTAATTTATCAGCAGCAGTTTGTTTGGCTTGAGCAAATAAGCTCTGTTTTTTATCAACTGAACTTGAACCTGAAGTTGATCCTGAACTTGAGGCAGATCCACTACTGGAGGATGTTGCAGCTGAACCACTAACAACCTTTTGTGATGTTGTTTCACAGGCTGAAAGTAAAATAATAGCTAAAATAGCAGATAAATTAATAAATTTATTTTTCATTAGGCTTTCCAATTTTATATCCATTTTTTATTATTTTTTTAAATAATGTAGAAACTGATTTATTACTTTGTTCACAATATTTTGCTTCAGTAATAAATCTATCGTTAACAGCAAACTCACTTAAATATATCTCTTCGCTGTTCTGAGACTTTAGTCTGTAATGCAAAATTCCATTCAATAATTTTTTACCTGATATAGAAAATGTTATATCTAAGTTATCCTTTTTAAAAATTCTTGTATTTATTTCAATTTCAGCCATTTGATACTCCCATTCAAGATTACTGAAACCATTTTTTTTACAAGGGAGCGGCCACCTTTTATTTAATCACTCCATATTAAAATTAATGTATTGTCTATTTTTATGTTTCACGAAACGTGAAATAATAATATTGTCTTTCATTAATTATCACTTCTATTTTAAAAATGTGAACTCAGTTTATATCCAACTAGCAAAACTGAGTTCATACTAATTTTGAGGATATAATTAAATTAGGTATTTTTTATAGATAAAGTCATATAAGGTTAAATTTAACTAAATTGGGGGATTTAGTTAATGGAAAAAATGGAATTGTTTCTTAAAGATAATTTTTTATCTATATGGCATCACTTCTTATCTTTTGAAATTGAAAGATCTAAAACAGCCGTAAAAGTCTGGGGTAGCGCAAATGGATACTTAATATTTCAAGTTATATGTTGGCATCACGTATTAATTTTAACATATACCACTAATCTAAAGTTAAGAGAAGAGGCAGTTAAATTGTGGTTTAAAATTTCAAAGGCTGAATTAAAATCATCTAGCGTTTTGAGCTATAGTTTAATATCAGAGTTAACCTCGCTCAGTATAGAAACTGTAAGGCGACAGGTTAAAAAATTAGAAGAGAATAACTGGGTCTCTTATTCTAAGAAAAATGGTGTTATACTAAATTCAAGTGATAAAAATACAGAATATTTAGCAAATACATTTAATAAAAAAGAAGTTGAAAGTTTAGGACGTTTTATGGATGTTGTTTGTAAAGAACTTAAAACTCAAAAATTAATATAAAAGGTCTTCTTTTGAATATAGAAAATAAAGTTGTTGTTATCACTGGAGGAGCTAGGGGTATCGGTCTTGCTGTTGCAAAAAGATTTTTACTAGAAAAGCCTAAAATAATAATATTAGTAGATATAAAATTTAATGAATTAAAGTTTGATGACAAAAAATTAATTTGTAAAGAATGTGATGTCACAAATGAAGGCAGCATTAATGCCCTAATAGATGAGGTTAACCATGAGTATGGTTTAATTGATATTTTTTGTTCTAACGCAGGTGTTTTAACTCTAGGGAATGAACAGTTATCCGTTAATGATTGGAACAAAAACTGGAACTTGCATGTAATGTCTCATGTTTTTGCTGCAAAAAAACTAATACCGGATATGTTGAAACGTGGAAGCGGTTATTTTGTTAA
>CAKZQZ010000053.1 GCA_937142855.1 uncultured Alphaproteobacteria bacterium
TATAAAGTTCGCTATGTTCGCAAGATCACGGATGTTGGGCATTGGGAGAATGATGAGGAGATGACTGGCGAAGATAAGATTACGAAAAAAGCAAGGATTGAGCAGTTGGAGCCGATGGAAATCGTGCAACGCTACACCAAGGGTTTTCATAAAGTTATGGCTCAATTGAACAATCATCCGCCAAGTATCGAACCGTCGGCAACTGGTCACATTATTGAGCAAATCGAAATGGTTCAGCAGATTTTGGACAATGGATATGCGTATGAACGCAACGGTTCGGTCTATTTTAAAACGGTTCAATTTGCAGAAAAGCACGAAGAATACGGCCAAATTTCTGGTAAGAAATTAGAAGATTTGCGTGTCGAAACTCGTGACCTAAAGGCTCAAAGTGAAAAAGATCATCCAGCAGATTTTGCGATTTGGATGAATGCGAACGAAAGTCATATCATGCGTTGGAACTCGCCGTGGGGCGTTGGTTTTCCGGGTTGGCATTTAGAATGTTCGGCGATGAGTACGAAGTATTTGGGCGAGCATTTTGATATTCACGGTGGCGGAATGGATTTACAATTTCCACATCACGAAAACGAAGTGGCTCAAAATATCGGCTGTTGTGGAACTGCTCCTGCTAACTATTGGATGCACACGAATATGCTGACTTTTGAGGGAACGAAAATGTCTAAAAGTTTAGGTAACTCGATTTTACCAGATGAATTATTTACTGGCGAACACGAGTTATTATCACAGGCTTACAGCCCGATGACGTTGCGTTTTTTCTTTTTGAGAACGCACTATCGCAGCGTTTGTGATTTTTCGGATAAAGGCTTAAAAGATGCCGAAAAAGGTTTCCAAAAATTGATGGCAGCGAATAAAACGTTGCAGGAAATGGAATATATCGGTAAGGAAAAAGTCAATGACGAAGATAAAGTTATCAACGGTTTGATTGATGAAATGTCAATTCACATGAACGATGATTTTAATACGCCGAGAGTTTTAGCAACGATGTTTGAATTAGTGGCAAAAATCAATGCGTTTAAAAATCGTCAATTGAAAATCAATCATATTTCTAAAGCAACTTTAGAGCGTTTACAAACGACTTTCAAAGCATTTATCGAGGATATTTTTGGCTTACAAGCCGAAGAAGCGAACAACGACGAGGTGTTAGACAGTGTTTTACAGGTTTTGATTGAAATGCGAAAAGAAGCTCGTACGAATAAAGATTGGGCAATGTCCGATAAAATTCGTGATGAGTTGATGGCAGCAGGTATTCAACTGAAAGATGGAAAAGAGGGGACAAGCTGGAGTTTAGTCTAAATAGTGTTGATGTGTTGACGTAATCACGTTGTACACATCAACACTTCAACACAACAAAATGAGCATACTTTCAAAGTCGGCATATTACGCCAAAGCAGGCATCAAATTCGTGATGCGAATTGTCTTACCGTTTATCGCAGGTATTTTCTTCAACTGGGTTTTTGCCTTAGTTTTCTTCATCAATTGGCTGGGCGATGCGACTTGGAAAAGCAGCATTTTCACGATTCTATTAACAGGTTTATTTTTAGTCGGTTTTCCGTTTGCTTACCTCTGGCTCGGGCGTATCAATGCACTTCGACAAGGAGCCGCAGGGCTGTATCAATCTGGTCACAATACGATTGAAAAATTAGTCGGAAATGTTACGAAAGCGGCTGTGATCAGTTCTCAAACGACTGGTCTGGGGGCAGTCTTTGCAGGTGATAAAGTGAAGAATAAAAAAGGATTTATCAAAAACTTAGAAGAGAAATTACCTCGACCAATCTACTTTATTTTATCTTTTGTCTTAGAGGAAATTCCGATTGCTGCAGCACTGAAAGAAGTCAGTGAAACAACCGAATTAAAAAAAGAAAATTTAGTGGCATTCCCTACTGAAACTGTATATGGACTTGGAGCAATAGGAAATAGCACAAATGCAATAAAAAGTATTTATGCAGCAAAAAAAAGACCTTTGAATAACCCTCTAATTGCTCATGCCTACAGCAAAAAACAGGCTGAAAAATATATTGATTTTACTGAAATTGCTGAAGTTTTAGCAAATAAATTTTGGCCAGGCCCTCTTACAATAATTGCTCAAACGAAAAACAATGAATATTCCAAAATATTATCACAAGGAAAAAGTTCACTAGCAATGAGAGTCCCCTCTCATCCTGTTGCCTTAGATTTGATTAAAAGAGTTAACGTGCCTATTTTAGCACCTAGTGCGAACTTATCAGGTGGAGTCAGCCCTACTTTAGCAGAACATGTAATAAATGATTTTGGACCAGCGTTTAAAGGTCACGGATGGGAGCTATCTAAAATTATTAATTATGGTTCATGCACAGTGGGCATTGAATCTACTGTTTTAGATTGCCGTGGTGAAAAACCTATTATTTTACGGCATGGCTTTATCACTGCAGAAATGATTTCTGATTTTGTAAAATTAGATGTCTTAGATCTTAAAAATGAAAAAACTGAATTAATTTCACCAGGACTTCTAAAAAGTCATTACTCTCCAAAAGCTAATGTTTTTATTAATCAAAACAAAAGTATGGTAAATAGCGGTTGGTTAACATTTGGAAATACGCCAAAATCATTGCAGAAAAACAAAAATTTGTTTAATTTAAGCCCTACTAAAAATTTATTCCAAGCCTGTTTTTTATTGTATTCGGGATTAAGATATCTAGACTCACAAGGTGTTAAAAATATACAAGTTATGCCTATACCCAACGAAGGAGTTGGGGTGGCTATAAATGATCGTTTAAAAAGAGCATCATATAAAAATTAAATTATTTTAGGGAAAATAATGCAGATTAAAGAATTAACTATTGAACTTAAAAACTTAGGGTTAAAAAACCCTCCCTTGTTAAAAGAAGAAGAGCACTTGAAATATATCAATGATTGGAGAGGTCAGTATAGTGGTAAAGCGGCAGCTGTATTAAAACCAACCAACACCTTGGAAGTTTCAACTATAGTTAAATTTGCTAATGAAAATGGTATTTCTATTGTACCTCAAGGTGGCAACACTAGTTTGTGTGGAGCAGCTACACCTGATAAAAGTGGAAATTCTATTATAGTGTCTTTAGAAAAAATGAATAATATACGTCAATTTAATAAAGAAGCACAAACAATCACAGTAGAATCAGGGATGATTTTATCGCAAATACACGATTTGGTTGAAAAAGAGGATTTATTTTTTCCGTTAAATTTAGGTGCAAAAGGTTCTTGTATGATTGGCGGCAATCTCTCTACAAACGCGGGTGGAGTAAATGTTCTCAAATACGGCAATACCAGAGAGTTGTGTTTAGGCTTAGAAGTTGTTTTACCTGATGGCAAGATAATGAACCTTCTTTCAGAACTAAAAAAAGATAATACAGGATATGATTTAAAAAATCTTTTCATAGGCGCAGAAGGTACATTAGGCATCATAACTGCAGCAACTTTAAAGCTCTTTCGTTTACCTAAATCAATCACTACAATATTTGTAGAGGCTGATAAAATTACTAATGCTGTAAAATTACTGAATGTTTTTAATTCTAATTTCCCAGACAGAATAGAATCATTTGAACTCATGCCAAGAGTGTTTTGGGAAGTTGCACAAAATAATATTGAGAATATCAAACTACCTTTTGAAAATTTACCTGAAATGGGTGTGCTGATTGATATATCAAGTTTTGCGAAAAGTGAGATTACACAGAATAAAGATGGAATATTACCAATAACAATAACTATAGAAAACATTCTTGAGGAATGCCTTGAGCTTAATTTAATTTCAAACGCGACTATTTGTACTAATAAGGCTCAAAGCCAATCGTTATGGTCAATAAGGGAGGCTGCTGCTGAATCAGAAAAAAAAGAACTTGAAAATTCGAACTTATTAAAGTGTTTAAAGCATGATATTTCTCTTCCTGTTGAATCAATTGACAACTTTCATGAAGAAGCTCAAGGCATGATTTCAAACTTTTTGCCAGGTTTAAAAACAATTTATTTTGGTCACCTAGGCGATGGAAACTTACATTACAATGTTTTTGGCAATGGGTCCTTGCCTGACGGCTTTGAGGGCAAAGGTACTGATTTAACTAGTGAATTATATAAAATTGTTCATAAGTATAACGGTTCTTTTTCTGCCGAGCATGGTATTGGTCAATTAAAGAAAAACAACTTAAAGTGTCATAAAAATGAAGCTGCGTATTCACTAATGACCGTTATTAAAAGTCAGCTAGACCCCAAAGGGATTATGAACCCAGGAAAAGTTTTGTATTTATAGTTTGTACATTTATATTAATCTCAATATGATTTTCCAAAACAAGGGCTGAAATGAAATATATAAAAATTTTTTTATTTTTTATTTTCTTTATTAGTGGCAACGCACTAGGGGCAGATAATAAACAAACTAATTCGGGTGATATTAATTTTTCAAGCGAAAAACTTAAAGTTGACGAAAAAACTAAAATAATGATTGCTTCTGGCAATGTTATTATTACCAATAACAATCGTCAATTAACCGCAGATAAAGTCGAGTATGATCAAAACTCAGACAAAGCAATTGCAACAGGAAACGTAAAATTAAAGGAAAAAGACGGTTCAATTTATGAATCTGAAAGAGTTATTCTAACTAATGAGTTTAAATCCGTAGTTGCCATTCCTTTGTATGGAGAATTGATAGATAAATCCTTCATTAAATCTAATAATTTTAAAAAAAATGACCTCGGCGAAAGTTATTTTAAAGAGGGTGTCTATACCGCTTGTGAATGTGATTTCAAGCAAGATGTAAAACCTATATGGAGAGTAGAAACTAAAGAAATCAAACATGATCCAGCCACAAAAACTATTTATCTGAAACACCCTGTTATGAGAATATTTTCGATACCAGTCTATTACCTTCCTTACCTCAGTTTTCCAGATTGGACTGTAAAGAGAAGGTCAGGTTTTTTAACGCCAGTATATGGTTATTCTAAACAAAATAGATTTCATATAAAAGTTCCTTATTATTACTCACCTGAAAATGACCCTACCTGGGATATGACCTTCACAAGTCATCAAAATGGTAAAACAGGTCATGCAGATCAATTAAATATTAGAAAAAAATATGAAAACTCATCACTTGAAACAAATATTTATAAAGGAAACTTAGATACCAATAAATCAGACGGTGACAATGTATTTGGAGTGAATTTTAAAGCCAACTCGAATTTAGATAACAACTGGAAAATGACAATTGAAGGAAAATATGCTGATCAAGAAACTTTTATGAGAAGATATGGATTTGATAGTAGTGATAGATACAAAAGCTATTTAAATTTAGAAAAAATAAAACCAAACTCAATTTCAAAAATAGAAATATATAATATTCAAAACCTTGACGAAACTAGTAGCAATAATGAGCCAGTTTTGGCCCCTTCAATATCTCATCATATTTTTGATAGTAACAAGAGTTATAATTATGATGTCAAATTAAATGCTCACTCAATTTATAATGATGAGAGTTATGATATAAAAAGATGGTCAGGTTTGGCTCAAATTAATAAAAAATTAAATTTAACAAATATTGTATTAGAAGGTGATGCAAATTTTGGTTTAGATTTGTATTCTATCCAAGGAAGACCATCTACAGATAGCAATGACAACAAGTATATTGATAGACTTTCTTCAGGTTTTTCTGTAGCAGCAAGTAATCAATACGGCATAATGAGTGAAGAAATTGGAGTTGTAATTGAACCTAAAATTCAATTTAGCTCCGTGATTTCATCTGATAGAACTGATGAAGTCCCGAACAGGGACTCTTCTGAATTTAGACTAGACCAAGCTAACTTATTTTTAAATAACCAGTATCAGGGAAGAGATAATATTCAACGAAGTGATAGAATAAACGCAGGTGTTTCGGCTTATGTTATGACAGAAGAAATGGGTGATCTCAATTTTTTTATTGGTCAAAGTCAAAAAATAAGTGGAACACAGAAAAATATTTCTTCAGCAAATAATGACAGACAATCTCACTTGATAAATTCTATAAGTTGGAATCCAAGCTCATTGTATAATTTTTCTTGGTTTTCATTATACAACCATCATAATCTAAAATCAGATACCTCTGATTTTAATTTTAATGGCTCATTAGACGGGTGGAACTATTCAACAAGGCACCGTTCTGTAGACGGTGCTTTTGTGTCTGACGGTATAGATAGAGAAGAGTTAGCATTAGGAATTTCAAAAAACTTTTCAAACTGGAAAACAAGCTATTCAAGGACTTATGACTTAAGTAATGATAAAGAAGAAATGATTTCTGAAACCTTAGGACTAGAATATACAGGAAGCGGGTATATGTTTGGTAATTGTTTAACTGTATTATTTCAATATAAGAGCTCAGGTGGAGTGGTTGATAGAGATTTAGTACCAGAGGATTCTATTTATTTAACTTTTAACTTTAGAAATTTAGGTGCTTATCAGTGGCAACCAAAGGAAATAAATAAATCTCTTAACAAAAATCTAAGGTATTAATCAAATACGTATATAAATTTATCTAGTAATTTTTTTGCCAGATTAATATTGAATTGTTTTGGCACTTTGAAAACAGCTTGCCTTCCACATTCATCAAATCTAGGTACTATTTCTTCTACTACATGATAGAAGGATCTATTAATATAATCATCAAAAATTATGACACTACCCTCTTCAGCGTTTAACAAGCTATATATAAAGCAAGCTACTCTAAATCTACCATCTATAAGTATTACATCAGCTTTAAGGTTAAAATGCCAAACCGCGCCTATATAATCTATAAAATTATTTCTATAAGAATAGGTCTTAGGTCTTCCCCAATTTTCTAACTCTCCTAAATTAACCCAATTTAATTTAATATCCTTTCTTCTTTTAGAAATATCAATACTTTCTATCCAGGATTTATCTGTATCAACAGCTATTATTTTTGCTTTTGTATTTTTAATAACATAGCTGGTAGATTTACCAACACCATATTCAAAGTAAATACGACAATTTTGTAAATTTTTTTTAAATAAATAATCGTGACCATCAAATAGCGTAATTTCGTCTGAGTTGTTATTAGACATTATTTATTAAAATCTCTGATAACAGCAAAAAATTTGAACCATAATAATCTTAGTTTTCCAAAATAACTTTGATTTTTTTTTAGTTCATTATATTTTTGAATACCGCATTCAGTTTTAATTTTTAAATTACTCATAATCAAAAACTCCTATCTAATAAACATCTCATACTATATTAAAAGTGAAATTAGTTACTTTTTTTAAAAATCACTACATTTTTTTCAGGATATTCAGTTACCCAGTTTCTTTCACTGGCAATAATTTCAAATGTTTTTTTATTATAAAAAACAACATGAGTTGGATCTCTCCTATAATACCAACTTTCAAACAAGTTATCCTTAGGTATAAAAGAAGTCATAATAGCTAGGAACGAATTTCTAGCTAACATATTATCAATTTTCTCAAACTCCTGATTAGGGTTAAAAAAATGCTCTATTACTTCAGTACAGGTAATATAGTTAAATTTTCTTAAAAAAATAGATTTATTAGGGAAAAAAAAAGGATCATATAATTCAACTTTAAAACCATCTTGTCTTAATATATGAGCTAGCGCTGGCGCATACCCACACCCATAATCCAAGCCAATATCATCAATTAAAATTTTATTTCTTATTGGATTAATCAACCTTAATAAGAAATCTTTATAAGCATTATCATCAATATTATTATTGTGCTTTAAATAATGCTTTTTTTCTGATTTAGAAGAAATAAAATGTTTTGGATCAAGTAAAATAGCCTCACAAACTTGACACTCCCAATAAAGCAAATTATCTATCTCAGCAAATGACATAATTTTATTATTTTTACAAACAGTGCATATCTTCATTATGAAATATTATAAATCCCTAATACTGATTAATGTTTAATTAAAACAAGTTTTCAATTGAAATACACATAAATATGAACAAATTACTAAATAAATTTTCATTGCTAGGATATTCAGTAAAAATAATGATTTTAATTGGTGTTTTAGGCTTATTTCCATTTATCTTTGGTCTAGTCGATTTGTGGGTAAACAAAAATGAATTACTCTTTAAAATTAATTTACCAAAATATTATGGAGCAATTATTTTAACATTTTTAGGTTCAAAATATTGGGGTATAATTCTGAACTTACATGGTAAAAATAAATTATCTAATCAATTGGAAGTCAATATTATAATTTGGTCAATTTTGCCTTCAATTATAGGAATAATTGTTTTGTCTATCCAAAATAGTTTTAGCATTATTATTTTAGCTTTTGGTTTCATCTTATCCCAGATAATTGATGAGCTTTTATATAATAGAATTAATTTGCCTTATTGGTATTTAATGTTAAGACGTGCTTTAACTTCATTAGTACTTGTGATTTTAATTTGCACCTACATCATAATAAAATAAAAATGAATGATTTTCCGACTAATAAAATAAATTTACTAAAACATTTAAATAATTTTAGCAAAAATGAAATTTTAAATTATTCATCTAATCGAAATTATGACTTAGGTAAACCACATCATAATGTATCAAAACTTTCACCTTTTTTGAGAAGGCGATATATAAGTGAAGAAGAAGTTTTAAGGATCATTTTAAAAAACCACAAAGTTGAAAATATTCAAAAATTTATTGAAGAAGTTTTTTGGAGAACTTATTGGAGGGGATGGCTTGAAACACACCCATGGGTTTATGATGATTATAAAAAATATAAAGAGAATGTGTTTACTCCTCCTAAAACAGGTATAGGATGTTTTGATCATTGGTGTGATGAGTTAATAGAAACTGGTTATCTTCACAACCACTCAAGAATGTGGTTTGCAAGCATATGGATTTTTACTTTAGGGTTAAGTTGGCAATCTGGAGCTAAATTTTTTGAGGATAATTTATTAGATTTTTGTCCTGCATCAAACACTCTTGGCTGGAGATGGGTTGCAGGCATCCAAACAATAGGCAAACCTTATATAGCAAGAGCTGAAAATATTAAAGAATTTACAAAAAACAGATTTTATCCACAAAATCAATTAAATGAGACACCTAATTTAGATTTTAAAAATTTATCAAATGGCAAAGCCCTAAATTTTAATGGTAAAAAATTTCAATTATCAGAAAAACAGAAAAATTTAGGCTTGCTCTTAAATCAAAATGATCTTTCTTTCAATGAAGCCTTTGATAAGCAAAATATTCAATATAGCTGTTGTCTATATTCAACAAAACATAAAAATAAATTGATCGATAATTTCCAAAAACAATTAAATGAGGATATTTGTAATGAAGTCAAAGACATTACTTTAACCAATAGTTTTGAGCAAATTTATCAATGGTTAATAGATAAAAGAATTAAAAATTTAATTATTCCATACCAAACTACTGGTAATCATGTTTTTTCTGCTACTTTTTTAAACAAGATAAATCTACTTGGCATTAATTATAACTTTTATTTAAGGGACTGGGATCACAATGCTTTTCCTTATTGTAATAAAGGTTTTTTTCACTTTAAAAAAATGATTAATGAATTATTAAATCTTGCTAGTATTAGTTAGGCACCATTAAGTCATATTATTAATTAGATAAAGAGAAGTTAAAGAATAAAATTACAAACTTTCTAAGTTAGGTCGATAAAGAACAATAATAAAACCAATTTTATGTATTATTTCAGCACTTAACTGTTTTTTAATCTCCATAAATTGCTTACTTCGTTTATTCTTATCTGCTTCTCTCAAACGAACTTTTATTAGTTCGTGTGCTTTAAGTGCAACATTGATTTCAGCAATTACAGCCTCAGTAAGACCATGCTGTCCAACTATAACAAAGGGTTTTAGAGAGTATGCTTTTTTTCGTAGCTCTTTTTTAAAGCTATTAGAAAGTTTTTTATACATAACAATGCCAAATTCAAAAATTATATTTTATAAAATAAAATTAAGACCAAGTCGTTTTGTATAGAAAAAATATGATATTACAAATTTAAAATTTTATTAAATTCTAGAATTATAACCTATTTAATATATTGACTTAAGGTTATAAATACATAATATGTATTTATATGAAAAATTTAAACAATATTACCAATCCACTTGAAAGAAGAAGAGTTCAATTAGGTTATAGTCAACAAGACATATCTATTCTTCTTGGTATTACCCAATCTCAGTATTCTAGAATTGAAAAGGGTAATTCAGACCCTAATAAACATTTAAAAAAATTATCAGAGATTTTTAACTGTAAACCAAATGAGGTCTTGCAAGGTAAAATTTTAAGAGAAATTGACGATGATTTTTTAAACAATCAAACTAATAGTTTTCAAAGGGTTTTTCATGAAAGGAAACCTGGGTATGTAAATTTGAATATAAATGGTTGGTTCACCAAGACACAAATAATAAATAATTATGAAATGTTGTTACAGGAACTAGATGAATGGAAAACTTCTGAAAATGGTATTAGATGGAAACACAAATCTGACTAAACCTATCTTTTAGATAAGTTAAAGTTAATATTTCAATTGTTATATTAATCAACTTCTAAAATTTATTATAAATAACTTTTTGAGACTTCATCTTTTTTATTTGAGCATAGTTCATCCAGCATGATAGATAAAATGTGGAATTAGTTATTTTTTTTCCTAACTCAATTTTTGAAATTGGTTTGTCATTAGAAGCAATTATTTTGATATTTTCACCTTCTAATATACTTTTAATTACACTAGATTTAATACCAAAATTTGTATTTTCTGGAATAACTCCAAAGTTCCTACTTGCGTATTTTAAGTCTAATTTGGCTACGGCTACACCAATTACGTTTCCTTTATCATTTAAAATTGGTCCACCACTATTACCTGGCTGGATTGCAGCATCAATCTGAAAATTTGAATAGTTATTTCCAACTCCTGTCAGCGAACTTACTATTCCTTTTGTAATTTTAATTGAAGTGCTTATTCTTTTTCCAAAAGGGAAACCTGCTACATAAATATCTTGTAATAAGTTTGTTTGGTCATTGCTAATTGATAAAACTTGGTTTGGTATAAAATTACCTTTAATTAAAGCAAGATCGTTTTGGGGATCAAAGTTAATCACATTTGCCTCAATTACAGTGCTTTTATTATGAATTCTAACTTTTTGACAGCCTTTAATAACATGATAATTTGTAATTAAATGCCCTTTTTTAGAAATTGCAAAACCAGTACCAGATGATGCGTTGATCATCTTATTTTCAGGTATAACAGATTTTTCAAGGTTTTTACTTTGAGAAATATATTTATCATTTCTCCAAATACCTTTTTCTATTTTTCCATCATTATATGAATTGGTACCAGCACCATCACGTTTATCGTTCTTCCATTCCCCTATATATTTTTCTCCGTTCCCCCATACATTTATACCCATTCCATTTCTTTTGCCATAAAGCCATTCACCTGTATAAACCTGACCAGAAAAATTTCCCTTTGGACTGAAAGTATAAGTTCCATTTCCATGATACTGGCCCTTTTTAAAATCACCAACATACAAATCACCATTTTGGTTTTTGAATGTACCAAAACAATTATCCCAATTTGTTGGGTTAATATTTATATTACAGTCTGGAAGCTTAAATTTGTTTATATTATTTACACTTTGGTTTTTACAAACATAATCGGAGACCATTTTATTCATTGATTTTTTAGAATTAATCTTCCAAGTTTTGTCAGAGGCAGAAACTTTTTTTTCTAAATTAGTTCCCATTGAACCATAATAAAACTCAAAGGAAAGAATTCTAAATAGATTCCTTCTACAATCTAATTGTTTGTTAACTATTGTTGATAAAGAACCCCATTTATCTGGCTTCTTTTTATTTTGTAATTGTCTAATAATTAATTTCTCTTTTATAGGTTTTATACTTGTGTCATCCACATAAAATGAAGTGCCTGTTGTATTGACGCCAACATATTTCCACTCTGCATTAGAAGAGAAAGACATTGTTAAAGTTATAAGCAAGGCCAAAATTAAATTATAGATTATATTCATAATTCAAATATTAACAAAATGCTTAAGTTTAGGATATAACATTTTACTTTTTTAGAAGAGTGTCTTGGAGTTTATTCTACGGTCACAGTTATAGGCAAGTTGCGACGCTGGTCGTTTATTATTTTAGACAGTTAACCCACCACGCTTTGCCTTGCCGTTTATGATATGGAGCATTCTTTATTTGAACTGACCGCTACCACAAATCTGGTTTGGATAGTGCAGAAACACACTCAAACTGGATTGGTTGTTCTGGAACAGGAGTGTCATTCAACATCATACCTGTCCAACCGAATGGATATTGCAATGTGTGTGGCGGCACAAATGAGTGTCCAATCTCTTCCGTGAACCCAAATCTTCCATAGTAGGCAGGGTCACCATAAACCAGAAAAACACCAACACCATCTTTTGTGAGCATATCCATTCCAGCGTTTATGAGATTTGAACCAATACCCTGTTTTTGATGTTCAGGAGACACAGCAAGTGGAGCAAGAATGTATCCAGAGATAGAAGAGTCAGATTTCAAGGAGATTGGACTGTAGGACACATAACCAATTACCTGATTATCAACTTCAGCAACTAATGACTTAATTGATGGACTAGCAGTCTCTGTAGAGAGTTCTAGGACAAGGTTCTTGATGACTTTGTTCTCTTCATCAGAGAAAGCAGTTTCAACAACCTTTAGGATTGAGTCCAGATCTGCGTTTTGAGCAAGTCTAATTGTCATCATTTTTTAACTATTCCGGCATATTTATACGACATATTCTCAAATTATCTATCTCAAATTTGTAACGCTTGTTCAAGCGCGTGTCTCTGATTAGTTTCTTTTTCAAAATAGAAAAGACATGAGTGTTCTTGAACTCATGTCCTCTTGGTGTGGTGTATCCATGTTCATTCAACCAGTATGCAATCCTACGATAACCTATGCCTGAATCATGCATTGTCTTGATTAAATGGTGCAGTGATTCTTGGTAATCAGAATAGTGTGAATGCCAAAGGTGAGATGCTCTGAAAGTGACTGTGAAACACAAATAACCTTCAACAAAGTGCGTCCGTTGGGAACTACTCCACCGTGACAGACTTAGCTAGATTTCTTGGTTGATCAACATCAGTACCTCTCTCTTTAGCTACATGATAAGCCAATAATTGTGCTGGGATTGACATTAATAATGGAGATAACAATGATTTAAATCCAGATTCAAACTCTGGTATTTCTAATTTCAAATGAGCAAAATCAGCTTTTTCAATACATTTTTTATCAGATATTAAAATTGTATTTGCCCCTCTGGAGTGTGCTTCTTGTAAATTGCTAATTGATTTGTCTTCATTACCATCCGAAACTAAAAACATTATAACAGGAACATCATCTTCAATTAATGCAATAGGGCCATGCTTCATTTCACCAGCGGCAAAGCCTTCCGCATGAATATAACTTATCTCTTTTAACTTCAAGGCCCCTTCTAACGCTAATGGATAAAGTAGACCTCTACCTAAGAAAATCATATTTTTAGCATTTTTAATTTTGTTTGCGATTAATTTTATTTCTTCTTCTATTTCCAGCATTCTGGCAATAGCTGTGGGCAACATGTTTAAATACTGAGTCTTTTCATTGATTTCTTGTAAATTCATTTCATTAAATTTTTTACCTAATGCTAGTGCAATCATAAATAAGACACTTAGTTGGGAAGTAAATGACTTGGTACTTGCAACTCCAACCTCAGGACCTACTTTAGTATACAAACTGTAATCAGCTTCTCTATCTATAGTACTACCTTCTACATTTACAATTGCATTTGTTTTTAAGCCTAACGTCTTTCCATGTCTTAGAGCCATGAGAGTGTCTAAACTTTCACCAGATTGAGAAATTACAAGGATTGAGTTCTGACCATAAATAGAAGGATTTCGATATCTGAATTCTGAAGCTAAATCAATAATAACAGGTATATTTGCTATTTGTTCAATCCAGTATTTTCCTACCATTGCAGCATAATAGCTTGTTCCAGCTGCACAAATAACTAATGAGCCCTTTTTTTCAAAACCAAGCTTATCAATATCTATTATAATTTTGGAATCTTCTTTTAAATAATTCGAAATAGTTTGAGGAATAACTGATGGTTGCTCAAAAATCTCTTTTTCCATAAAATGGCTATAACCTGCTTTAGTTATCAAGCCAAATTCTGCTTGTATGTTAATAATTTTTCTATCTACTTTATTTGTATTTTTATCAAAAATTTGAATGTTTTTTGTTTCTACTAACCCATGATCACCATCTTCTAGGTAAATTATTCTTTTAGTAAGATGATCAATCGAATGCGCGTCCGAGCCCACAAAATTACCATCTTCTCCAAGACCTATGGCAAGAGGAGAGGAATTTCTTGAAATAAATAATTGATCAGGGAAATCTGTGCTTACGGCAACAAATGCAAATGCACCTTTGATTTCATTTAAAACTAGTCTACCTGCTTCTAGCAAATTATTTCCTAGCTTTAGGTATTTACTGAACAAGTGAGGAAGCACTTCAGTATCTGTCTTACTTTGAAAAGAATAACCCTCTGCAATCAGTTGTTCTTTTAGAGCCAAATAATTTTCAATAATACCGTTATGAACAACCGCTACTTTGTTTTCACTTATTAATGGATGAGCATTCTCAACACTAATATTACCATGAGTAGCCCACCTAGTATGCCCTAAGGCAATTGAAGTATCAAAATAACTTTTATCACTTGATAAGTTTTCTAGTTTATCTATGAGCTTAATAAGCTTGCCTTCAGATTTTATCGTTTGAAGGGAACCTTGAAAAATAGAAGCTATACCAGCAGAGTCATACCCACGATACTCAAGCTTTTTTAAACCTTCTATTACTAGTTTACTTGCATTTTCTCTACCTAGAACCGCAACAACACCGCACATATCAAGACCTTTTAACTAAATAAATATCTGTGTTAGAATATATTTTTGACCTTTTTATTTATAACTTTAAGAGATATAACATTTTTATGGAAATTTGTTCAATAATATTAAGTGCTGGTAAAGGAAGTAGAATGCATTCCGATACCGCTAAGCCATTACATACTATTTCTGGCAAACCAATGATTGATTGGGTAATAGACGCAGCAGAAACAGCTGGAATCCAGAATAAAATTATTGTAATTCCAGAAAATAATAAAGATTTCAAAGAAATATCTAAAACAAACAAAACTGTCATCCAAAAACATCCATTAGGTACAGGTGATGCTGTTAAAAAAGCTACTACTTCATTACAAAATTTTGATGGTTTAATTTTAGTTTGTTTTGCTGATACCCCTTTTATTAAAACTGAAAGCTTAACAAAGATTTTAAATACTTTTGATGATAAAACAAAATTAGTGATCACAGGTTTCAGAAAAATTGAAAAAAATAATTATGGCAAAATATTTTTTGCCAACAAACTTGAACCAAAAGAAATTGTTGAACAAAAAGATTGTGAAGAAAAAAATATTCACTCAGAATTTTGTAATGGTGGAATAATGTGCTTTCATAGTTCTGTCATCACCGATTTAGATAAAATTAAAAAAAATAAAATTACTGGAGAATTTTACTTAACCGATTTAGTTAATATTTTATTTAAATCTGAAAAGAAAATTTCTTTTGTCGAAATAGAAGAAGAAGAAATTTTAGGAATAAACAACCAAATTGATTTATCTATTGCAGAAAAAATTGCTCAAAATTCACTTAGAAAAAAAGCAATGTTAAATGGAGTTAAGATGATAGATCCTAATTCTGTTTTTTTAAACTTTGATACGAAATTACAAAAAAATGTTGTTATACACCCTAACGTTGTATTTGGGAAAAATGTTACCATAGAAGAAAATGTAGAAATAAAGTCTTTTTCACATATAGAAGAATGTAAAATTAATGAAGGCGCAGTGATTGGCCCTTTTGCTAGAATAAGAGGCGAAAGCATATTAGGTAAAAATACAAAGATTGGAAATTTTGTAGAAATAAAGAAGAGCAAACTTTCTGAAAATGTCAAAGTAAATCATTTATCCTATATTGGTGACGCTGAAATTGGTTCATCTACAAACATTGGTGCTGGTACAATAACATGTAACTACGATGGTAGTAATAAAAACAAAACAGTAATTGGAAATAATAGTTTTATTGGATCTAATTCAACAATTATTGCACCTATTCAAATTGGCAATGATGTAGTATTGGGTGCAGGAAGCACATTTAATAAAAAAATACCTGATAAGACCTTGTCGATAGGAAGGGCTCATCAAGTCAACAAACCAAGAAAAGAAAATTAATAGCCTCTATGAGATAACCGTTTGTGGGTGAATAGTCCAGGTGTTACTAAAATTTTAAAATTCTGTTTTCTCCACCAAAAACTATTCAACTCAATCTCTATATTTTTAAAACCATTAATATGTTTTTTTACCTTCGTTTTCTCTGCTCTTTCTATAATAGTGTTGAGATATTTGTCTCGGTCAACCAATATTGCTAGGTTAGCCCAATTCATAATAGATGAAGGCAACAAAAAAAATCCCTCATGCAATTTTTCAATTTTATGCGGGTGTCGTATTTCAGGATTATCTAGAAAGTAAGTAGCTGTTCCTATTAATTTCTCTGCTTTATAAGGTCGAAGAAACCTTAATAATTTTGAAAAATAGTTATCAGACCAATATTTTTTATATTTTTTTAGAGCCACAAAAGGTTCTCCTGGCTTCGACTTACTTCTTAATCTAACTTGTATCAAATCATATTTTAATAAATACTCGATAGATTTTTTTAATTGACTAAATGTTGTTTCAGCAGATTCCACTAATTCTAAATCATTTTCTAAGAGCAAAATAGGGCCTTCAGGCATTGCCTCGGCTAATTCTTTAAACCCACTGAGAATACCAATATTTTTTTCAATTAAAATAGGTTCATAACCAAATCTTTTTGCTATCTTTATCCCTTCATCGTTATATTCAGGAAGACAAATAAATTTGTTTTTAGTTAATTTTGAAAGTCCATTTTTCTGGTATGAAACAAGAGAATTAGTTAAGCTGTCATATCCTTTCCAGCTTAAAATACCTATAGAGAACTGTAATTTATCTACCATAATTTTTAAATTAGGTTTTAATTTTATCTTCAACTAGTATACTTGCTTCGAACTCTCTTAAACGCTTATAAACACTAGCTAATTCAATAATTGTAGGCCAAGCTTTTAATAAATATTGCATTGAACCTTCAACACGTCCAAAAGCTCTAATAATTTGTTGCATTACACCAAGAGTAACAACCCCAGCAACTATAGCTGGAGCAAGAAAAACATAGGCTGACAAGACATTAGCCTGTAGATAAGCCATGCGACCAACATTAAAATACAAATATCTTATATAACTTAGAAAATGTATGGATCTAACATCATTGAATAGTTCTTCAATTTTCTTAGGGCGGACAGTTCCATCATCTTCTGCTATAACTAATAATTTTCTGTAAGCAGCTTCTTTCTTTTGCAAATCATACTCAACTCCAACTAGTCTAAGGATCCAACCAAGGCCAATTAAAAAAATTGTACCTCCCAATGTCCATAACAAAGCACCTGTAATTAGACCATATTGCCAATCTCCAAAGAAATATATTGGAATGCCAACAGATAATCCTAAAAGAATTGGGATAAACTGGAATAAAACCATTAAAGACTCTATTAAACTAGTACCAAGAGATTCCATGATACGAGAAAACTTTATAGTGTCCTCTTGAACTCTTTGCGCCGCTCCTTCAATTTTACGAGCCTTGTCATAAACAGAATGATACCATTCAACCATTGCTGCTCTCCACCTAAATAGGTAATGCGCTGTAAAGAAACTAATAATGACATAAACTGCTACATATAAGCCAGCAAGAGAAATAAAAGAGAATAAACTTTCCCAATATTCACTCATAGTAATTGCGTTAGGTTTGGCTAGAGCTTTTTGGATCATATCATAAAACTTACCAAACCATTCGTTAATCTTTACGTCAATTTTAACTTGAATCCACAAAGATGACAAAATCACAAAAGATCCTAACCAAGACCATATAAACCATTTTCTAATAACAAAAAATCTAAACATTATATCTACTTTCAAAGATAAGCTTTAAAGTTAATTATATTTTCTTTTCGTGAACATTTATACTTAAAACAAGACCAACACCAATTAAAACAGTTAACAAAGAAGTTCCACCATAACTTATTAAAGGTAATGGTGCACCTACTACTGGCAACAACCCACAAACCATTCCAATATTTAAACTTAAATAAAGGAACAGTAAAAAAGCTACACCAAAAGCAACTAGTTTTGAAAAAATCGCAGTAGTATTAAGAGAAACTCTTATAATTAATCCAATCAACAAACAAAAAATTAAAATGATAGACATAGAACCTAAAAAACCAAATTCTTCAGAAATTAGAGTGAAAATAAAATCTGTATGTTTTTCTGGTAAATAATTTAATCTACTTTGACTTCCTAATAAAAAACCTTTTCCAAAAACACCACCTGAACCTATTGCTATTTTTGATTGTATAATCTGATAACCACTTCCTAATTTATCCATCTCAGGGTTTAAAAAAACTAAAATTCTATTTTTTTGATATTCATATAACTGTTGCCATATAAAAGGAATCGAAGATACAATTAAAAGGGAACTAATAATTATAAATTTCATCGATATCCCAACAAAAAAAAGGATTGCTAGACCAAGTAAAATTATAGTCAAACCAGTGCCTAAATCTGGTTGAGAAATAACTAAAAGCCCTGGAACAAGTATTATAAACAAAGGTATTATGTATGTTGAAAGGCTTTCAAGATGAACTGTTGGCAAATAGTCAAAATATCTGGCTAAAATTAGAATTAAACCTAACTTCATAAACTCAGAGGGTTGAAAGCTAATCCCTCCAATCATAATCCATCTTGCAACGTCACCCGTACCAAAAAATTTTACCCAAACCAAAGCTATTAAACCTAAAAAAAAGGATAATATGCTAAATTTATTAAAAATATAAGTTGGTGTTAAGGCTATACAAATCATCAAAATACCACCAAATAGTAACCTAATTAAATGATTTTTTGCCCATGGATCCCAACTTCCTCCAGCTGCAGAATATAAAGAAATAACACCAACAAACCCTAAGAATGCTAAACAAAAAATAATTAACCAATTAATTTTTAAAAATTTTAGCAATAATGAAAGCACAACAGTTTCTGATGAGAATTTATTTTTATAATTCATTATTAACCTGTTTGTTTAAAACCAAATAAATGTTTAAAAACATCTCTTGCAATTGGAGCAGCTACTGATGAACCACTACCACCATGCTCAACGACAACTGATATTGCATATTTAGGTTTGGAAGAAGGAGCATATCCAATAAAAAGGGCATGATCTCTTTTTTCCCATGGCCTGTCTTCATTTTTTACAACTCCGTCCTCTCTTTCAGTTTCAGAAATCCTGACCACTTGAACCGTTCCAGTTTTACCAGCCATCTCAATATTTTTGTTTCCAATTTTATAGTTTTTTGCAGTTCCATTTTCTCCAATTACAACTCTTTCCATAGCTCTTTTAATATAATTAAGATGCTCATTATTTATTTTTAAAGATTCAAATCCATTTTTATTTTTTCCTATTAAAAAAGTTGGTGTTATTTTGAGTCCATTGCTTGCTAACCTTGACGTCATTGTTACAAGTTGGAGTGGTGTCGTTAGGATATATCCTTGCCCAATTGAAGCGTTAAGTGTCTCTCCAAGTGACCACCTTAATCCATCTCTCTTCAATTTCCATTCTTTGTTTGGCACAACACCCTTTGCCCTATCATCAATTTCTAAGTCATAATATTGCCCTAGACCAAGTTTTTTCATCATAAGAGAAATTTTATTAATGCCAACTTTCAAACCGAGTTCATAGAAATAAACGTCACAAGACCTTTCTATTGCCTCTATTAAGTTAAGTTTGCCATGACCATCCTTTGACCAGCAATGAAACTCACTGTCACCTAATTTTCTTGAACCTGAGCAAAAAAATTTAGTTTTATAATCTATTAACCCGCTTTCTAAAGCTGCCAAAGCTACAGCCATTTTTATTGTAGAGCCGGGAGGATATACACCAGATATACTTCTATTCAAAAAGGGAGATCTAGGGTTTTTTTTCAAATACTCCCACTCCTTTGTTCCTAATTCATTTGAGAAAATATTCGGATCAAAACCTGGAGAAGAAACACTACAAAGTATTTCACCATTTTCAATATCCATAACTACTAGGGATCCAGAATTCGGATCAACAATATTATTATTTTTATCTTTATAGATATGATTGTTATCATCTAAATAAAAAAAGGAATTATTATTTTTTTTGTTATTTACAGAATTTATATTTTGAATTTTTAGGTTCCCTCTTTTTAACCTCTCAATTGCAAATGCTTGTAATTCCATATCTAGTGAAATTTGAATATCTTTACCTGGTATAGTGTTTTCATAAACATGTGATTCAATCACAAAGCCTTTAGATGTGACCTCATTTCTTTTTCTACCAAACTTACCTGTCAATTCTTTTTCAAAAAATTTTTCTAATCCACTTTTTCCTATTTTTAAGTCAGTGCTTAGAATATTATTGTAATTCTTAGTATTTTTATTTGTTATTCCACCAACATAACCAGTAATATGCCCCACTATGTTTCCTTGAGGATAAATTCGTCTCTTTGACATAAAAAAAGTAATTTCAGGAAATTCAACACTCCTTACCACTAGCTTAGATAAATCTTTTTTTGAGAGATTTTTTGTGATTACGATTTTTTTAGAAAAATTATTATCAATGTTTTTTATTTTATTTTTAAAACTAACAATATCTTTTTCTTCTAAATTAATAACCTTAGATATTCTTTTAATAATATTGTCTGTATTTAAATTTTGATTCCAATTTAAAACAAGATGGAAGGCATCTTCATTTCCTGCTATCAGACGCATTCTCCTATCTAATATTCTTCCTCTATCAGGAGAAATCAAATGATAATCAAATTGATTATTATCAGATAATTTTTCATATTTTTGGTTTTCAATTAATTGTAAATCAAAAAGTCTCCAACTTATTGCTCCAACGATAGAGCCTTTAATTAAAGATAAAAAAATGAATCTTCTAGAAATTTTTTTATTCAATTTTATTATATTTTTATTTTTCATGGATTAGTTTTTATTAATTTAGATATAAAAAATATGAGATCTATCGCCAAATTTATAATTGGAAAAAGTATTAATGTAGTTCCAATATGAAACAATAATGGGTTTATATCAGGTATGGACAAATTAATTACAATGTTGATTAAAACAATAGCGAAAATTGATAAGCTAAAGATAATAGTAAATGAGAACCATGACTGTTGACTATTATTATCTAAGTTAAGAGATGACAAATTTTCAGTTAGTAATTTTATTAACAAAAAGAAAATTGAAGAAACACCTAAATTAACACTAGCCATGATGTCATTTAATATACCTAAAATTAGCATTAACGTATTTGATGGTGTGAAGTTTAATTTTCTTATACATAAATAAATTACAATAGAAACAAGACTTGGGGTTGAACTATTAAAAATTGAAAAAAAACCAAGAGCTTTTTCAAAATTTATTAAGAGAAATAATAAAATAAAAAAAAAGAAACTAGTCGACAAGCTATAAAAAAAATAAATTAAATTATTATATTTGGTCAATTTTCTGACCCCTTTTGCCTTGTTCCACTTGAATCCAAACCTTTAAACACAAATGAGGGTTTTGGTTTTTGTAAAGGGGCAAACCCTTGAAATGTTTTGTAATTACCTGATATTTTTTCTTTATTGGTTATTATAGATAGGTATGTCATTCTTTGAAAATCCACAGAGGGTTTTATATAAAATTCGCCAGAAAAACCTTTAACGACTTTCCCAACATTAATACCTGGGGGCAACCTGCCTCCATGCCCTGAAGTTTCTACTGTTTCACCTTCAATTAGAAGAGCGTCGGATGACAAAAATTTAATTTCTAATAACTCACCGTTGTTACCTTTTGCAACTGCTGGCCAATTACTTTCATTAAAATATACTGGTATCATAGAATTAATATCTATGGTTAAAAGTATTCTACTAGTCTTTAGACCAACGTTTACTACATAACCAACTAAACCAAGAGATGAAATGGCAGGTTGACCAATTTGAATTCCATAATCTCTACCAGCATTTATTAAAACTGTATTAGCAAAAACTCCACCAGGAGCTGTAACGGCTCTGCCAGTTACTATTTTATTTTTAAATTTTGGCAAAAGGTTTAGAAGTTCTCTTAGTTCTAATAATTCCTTTTCTTGATTTTTAGCCTTTATATTAAGAGCTTTCAGTTTTCTATTTTCATTTTTTAATTTTAGGTTTTGCTCTCTTAATGATCCTGTAGATTTTACATCTTCAAATATAACAGCAATATCTTTTATAGGTTTATTAACTACATCAGTAACTGGAGCCCAGAAATCAAATAGAAAAGCTTTAATGTTTCTCATAGCAATGAGATCGAGCTTTCCAAGGAAGACTAAAAGCAAACACAATAAAATTAAAATAAAATTAAAGTTTCTATTTTCTTTAAACGCCTTTTTGTTTGACGGCTTAGATGAAACCAATTTAAATCACTCATAGAATAGTAGTTAGACTATCATTAAGCCCCTATTAATACATTTCGAAGAGAATTCATTTCGTCAAGGCATCTTCCGGTTCCCATAACAACACATGTTAATGGATCTTCAGCTATAACTACTGGTAGACCTGTAGCCTCTCTAATTGTTGCATCTAATTCACCAAGCAATGCTCCACCACCTGTTAACACTATACCTCTTTCAACAATATCTGCAGCAAGTTCAGGAGGAGTTTGCTCTAAAGCAGTTTTAGTGGCTTCAATTATTTGTCCAACAGGTTCTGCTAATGCTTCACAAATTTGTGCTTGATTTATTTCAATTTCTTTTGGAACTCCATTCACTAAATCTCTTCCTCTAACTTCTATACTTGAACCAACACCATCTTTAGGTATTTTTGCTGTAGCAATCCCCTTTTTTATTCTCTCAGCAGTCATTTCACCAATAAGTAAGTTATGGTGACGTCTTATGAAAGCTACAATTGCCTCATCAAATTTATCACCACCAACTCTTACTGAACGTGCATACACTATATTTCCCAAGGATAATATCGCTACCTCTGTTGTTCCTCCACCAATATCTACCACCATAGAACCTGAAGCTTCTGTCACAGGTAAATTAGCTCCTATTGCTGCTGCCATAGGCTCTTCTATCAAATAAACTCTTCTAGCCCCAGCTGCCTCAGCAGATTCTTGGATGGCTCTTCTTTCCACTGCTGTGGCGCCTGATGGAACGCATATTACAACTTGAGGGCTTACTAACGCAGACCTTTTATGAACTTTTCTAATAAAATGTTTTATCATCTCCTCAGCTACATCAAAGTCTGCTATTACACCATCAGCCATAGGTCTAATGGCTCTAATATTCCCCGGAGTTTTACCCAACATAGTTTTAGCCTCTTCCCCTACAGCTAAAACTTGAGACTTACCTCTAATTTCAGTAATAGCTACAACCGATGGCTCGTTTAGAAGTATACCTTGTCCTTTGACGTAAACTAAGGTATTTGCTGTACCTAAATCTATTGCCAAATCCGCTGAAAATAAGCCTCTTATGTATCCAAACATAGCAAATCCCCTCAAAATTCTACATGAAATTATCTCACAATAGAATTAATAATTAATAAGTTTAATTAGTATCCTAATTCATAGAATTAATAAATATTAATTTTTATCTTTATCAACAAGTCTATTTGCAGTAATCCAAGGCATCATAGCTCTAAGTTCTTTACCAACCTCTTCAATCGGATGATTAGCGGCCTTTCTTCTGGTTGCTTTAAAACTAGTCTGGTTAACTTTATTTTCAAGCATCCAATCTCTAGTGAATTTACCAGATTGGATATCATCTAGAATTCTTTTCATTTCTTTTTTAGTTTCAGAGTTGATTAATCTTGGTCCTGTAACATACTCACCATACTCGGCGGTATTACTAATTGAATAATTCATATTAGCAATGCCTCCCTCATAGATTAAATCAACAATTAATTTGACCTCATGTAAACACTCAAAATAAGCCATTTCAGGGGCATAACCCGCTTCTGTTAATGTTTCATAGCCAGCTCTTATCAATTCTACTAAACCACCACATAATACGGTTTGTTCACCAAACAAGTCGGTTTCACATTCTTCTTTAAAAGTTGTTTCTATTATTCCAGAACGACCTCCTCCTACAGCACACGCATAAGATAACCCAATATCGTGAGCGTTACCTGAAACATCCTGATCAATAGCAATTAAACATGGAACGCCACCTCCTTTTTGATACTCTGATCTCACTGTATGACCAGGGCCTTTAGGAGCAACCATAAAAACGTCAATATCCTCTCTTGGTTCTATTAAATTAAAATGTACATTTAACCCATGAGCAAAAGCAATTGCAGCGCCAGGTTTCATGTTGTCTTTAATTTCATCTCTATAGATATCTCCTTGAAGTTCATCGGGAGTTAACATCATTATTACATCTGCCCAACTAGAAGCTTCCACAACGTTCATTACCTTAAAGCCAGCTGATTTTGCCTTTTCAACAGATAGAGAATCTGATCTAAGCGCAACTGTTACTTCTTTTACACCACTATCCCTTAAGTTTGCAGCATGCGCATGTCCTTGGCTTCCATAACCTACAATTACAACCTTTTTATTTTTGATTAAATTTATATCAGCATCTCTATCGTAGTAAACTCGCATTTAAAAAAACTCCCTTACGTAAAACATTAATTAATTAATTATGAATTTATTATCAGTTAACTTCAATTTGATCTAGTAGTTTTGTCTCTGTTTTGTTTCCCCTTGAAATAGCTGAGACACCAGTTCTTGAAATTTCTGTATCTCCAAGAGATTGCATTAATTCTATAAAAGCATCAATCTTACTTGGCTTACCTGTCAATTCAAATATAAAACTTGATAAGGTCACATCTAATGTTCTTGCCCTAAACGTCTCAGCTATTCTTAATGCTTCAACCCTATTAGCACCTTCTACAACTAATTTAACAAGAGCTAACTCACTTTTAATAAAAGGGCCTTCTAAAGTTAAATCTCTTACTATTCTAACAGGAACAATTCTTAATAGTTGAGATTTAATTTGTTCAATCGTCATTGATGTCCCTCTCGTAACTAAAGAAATTCTTGATAAGTTTTTTGTGTTATCTATTTCAGTTACGTTAAGACTTTCAATGTTGTAACCTCTTCCAGAAAACAAACCTATTACTCTGGCCAAAGTCCCAGGTTGGTTATCTACAATCAGAGATAATGTTCTAGATGTTTCTTCTTCTTTGATTTCATTATTTTGATAAACTGACATAAATTTTTTTACCTATACTAATGCCAATCCAGCTTCAGATGTGTCATTATTTTTATCATTCACTCCCAAGATCATCTCATTATGAGCAGCTCCTGACGGTATCATTGGAAAACAATTTTCTTCTTTCACAACTCTAATATCAGCTATAACTGGTCCTTGATGATTAATCATCTCATCAATAGTGGATTCAAGTTTATTAAACTCTTCAACTCTTAAACCTTTTATACCAAAACTCTCAGCAAGCAATACAAAATCTGGCAGTGAATCCGTATAACTTTCACTATATCTTGAGCCATGATTTAGTTCTTGCCACTGCCTAACCATACCCATCCATTGATTATTCAATATGAATATTTTTACAGGTAACTTATATTGAACAATCGTAGAAAGTTCTTGCATATTCATTAAAAAAGAAGCCTCACCAGAAATATCAATTACTAGTGATTTTGGATGAGCAATTTGAACACCTACAGATGATGGTAAACCATAACCCATTGTACCTAGCCCCCCAGAGGTCATCCAATGATTTGGCTTGGAAAAACCAAAATACTGGGCTGCCCACATTTGATGTTGTCCAACCTCAGTGGTAACAAAAGTATCAAAATTTAAAGTTTTTTCATACAAACTCTTAATAGCTTGTTGTGGTTTAATGATATTGCCAACTTGCCTAAAACCAAGTGAGTCTTTCTTTCTCCATTCATTAATTTGTGACCACCATGATTGTTTAGATGCCAATTTTTTTTGATTGTGAAGTTTCTTTAATTCATCAACTAACAACCTCAAAGTTTCTGAACAGTCACCAACAATCCCATAATCAACCGAAACAACCTTATTTATAGATGATTTATCAATGTCTATATGAATCTTTTTTGAATTTGGTGAAAAAGCATTTAATCTTCCAGTAACTCTATCATCAAACCGAGCACCTACATTTATCATAACGTCACAATGATGCATTGCTAAGTTAGCTTCGTATGTTCCATGCATACCAAGCATACCTAAAAAGTTTTTGTGATTATTGGGAACAGCACCTAAACCCATTAGTGTGAGAGTAACTGGCGCGTCAATCAGATCAACCAATTCTGTCATAAGTTTAGAGGCTTCAGGGCCAGAATTAATTAATCCACCACCACCATATATGATAGGTTTTTCTGAATTAATTAGTAAATTGGCAACTTTATTAATTACATTAGGATCAACAGACAATGAATTAGAGCTAACTTTGTATGATTTATTTATTTTTTGTTTATATTTTACCTTAGTTAGCTGAATATCCTTTGGAAGATCAACCAGAACTGGTCCAGGCCTTCCTGTTGATGCAATATCAAACGCCTCATGAATAACGTCACATAAAATATCTGCGTTTTTTACTAGATAATTATGTTTTGTACATGGCCTTGAGATCCCAGTAGTGTCAGCTTCTTGAAATGCATCTGTTCCAATTAGGTGTGTCGGTACTTGCCCACTTAAACAGACAATGGGAATAGAATCCATTAAAGCATCCGTTAAACCTGTAATAGCATTTGTGGCACCAGGGCCAGATGTAACCAATACACAACCAACCTTTCCAGTTGATCTGGCATAACCTTCGGCTGCATGAACAGCTGCCTGCTCATGCCTTACTAAAATGTGTTTAAGTGACTTATTTTGAAAAATAGCATCGTATAAAGGCAAAACAGCGCCGCCAGGATAACCAAAAATTACTTCTACACCGTTTTCCACCAACGCTTTTATAACAGCCTCGGCGCCTACAATAAGTTCATCATTACTCATAAAAAATTCCATTAAATAATTGTAAGCAACCTTGTTAACAAGATTCTAATTAGCCGTCAACTTTATAATATAAAATTACAATTAGCATGCTAATAATGAAATAATATTAGATATATAACGTTTTATTTGGAATATAATTATGAGAAAACCATGTAAATTGTCTTTTTACATAGCGCCTTGTATCTCTTTTACTTAAATTTACAGCGTCTTCATAAGATATTAGACTATCTAGATATTGAAGTAACCATTTAACTCCTAGAGATTTTGAGATAGGAAGAGAACGATCAATCTTATTTTTCCATAAAGTCTCAACTTCACCCAGAGCTCCACTTGCGAGCATTTTATCAAACCTAATATCACAATTTCTATAAATTGCGCTCCTTTCAGATTTCACCATAAGGGAGAAGATTTTCTTTTCTAATTTACCTTCGCGTGGTTGGTTATGCCAAAATGTCATATTTTTTTTTGTTTCCAGAAAGACACTATAAGCTCTTATTAATCTTTGTTTATCATAATTAACATTGACAAAATCAGGATCTATTTGACCATTTAATTGCTTAAACTTTTCAATACCAATCTCATTATACTTATTTAAAGATATTTTTTTATTTTTTTCAGAAATGTTTGGTATTTTAGCTATGCCATTTATAACAGCATTAATATACAAGCCAGAACCGCCAACTATAATGGGTACTTTTTTAATTTGTTTTGCTTTATTTAGGGTTAATTTTAAATCTGCTAACCAATCAGCAACCGAGTAATTTGTAAATGCATCAACATACCCGTATAAAAAATGCGGTATACCTTGTTGATCTTCTTCAGATGGTCTTGCAGACAACAATTTTAAATCACTATATACTTGGACAGAATCTGCATTTAAAATAACACCATCAATTTTTTGAGCTAATTCTATAGCAATCGCAGATTTACCAACACAAGTAGGACCTGCAATTACTATGGCATCGTATTCCCAAGAAACTTTATTTGGAAATATATCAAGAATTTGTTCAAAATTTAAGGTGCTAGACATGACAATAACATTAATATATGTAAAAATTTATGAGTTATTTATTAATATCAAATACCACAGATAAAAAAATAAATTTAAATGATTTAAATTTAATTTCTCAACATATCAAAAAAATAGTTAAAGCCGATATTAACTTTAAAGAATTAAGTAACAACAAAGCATATGAGTGTTATTTACCAAAAAATGAAACATATTATGAGTTATTAGATTTTATTACAAAATTAAAAACTCAAAAAAAATTAGACGTAAATATTATAAAATCAGAAAGCATAAGAAGAAAAAAATTACTCTTAGCAGATATGGATAGCACCATTATCAAAGAAGAGAGCTTAGATGAGCTGGCAAAGTTAATTGGGAAAGAAAAAGAAATAATTCAAATTACTAAAGAAGCCATGGAAGGAAAAATAGATTTTAAAAAGGCATTATTTGATAGAGTATCAATACTAAAGGGGGTTTCTTTTGATATTTTGGAGAATTTAAAGTCTAAAGTCGAAATTAATGAAGGTGCAAGCGAACTAATTAAAACTATGAAATATAATAAAGCAACTACAGTCTTAGTATCTGGTGGATTTACTTTTTTAACAAATTATTTAAAAATCAAATTAGGCTTTGATTTTGTTCACGCTAATTCACTTCAACACAGTATTGATACATATGGCAAAAAGGTACTTACAGGCATGGTTGCTGAGCCAATTCTAGATAAAGAGGCTAAGCTTAAATATCTAAATCAATATTTAAATAAGTATAGTTTAGAACCAGAAGATTCAATGTGTGTAGGTGACGGAGCTAATGACATTGATATGATAGTAAATTCTGGAATGGGGGTTTCTTTTAATGGCAAAAAAGCACTGAAAGATGTTGCTGATTTACACTTTGATTACACCAACCTTCTTGGTTTACTATATGCCCAAGGTTACTCCGACAAGGAAATCATTTCTTAAATAAAAAGTTATTTTAGCTCTATAGCTACAAACCTTGTTCCATTTTCAATCTTAACCAAGAATAGTAAGGCCTTTCTTTTTTGCTTAAGAGCATTCTTCAAAGATTGGTCAATTATATCTAGCGAATTAACTTCTACTTGCCCAACTCTAATTATAACCATTCCAGGCACAAGACCAGCAGATTGCGCAGGGCTTTCGTCTTTTACAGAAGTAATTACAACTCCTTTATCTATATTTTTAAGATTGAATTTTGATTTGTTTTTAGGATTTAATTCTTCTGCTACAAAACCTAATTTGTCATATTCTTTTTTATCACCAACTGAATTACTTGATTGACCAATTAGATTTTCTTTTTCAGCTAATTCTAATTCACCCAAAACGACATTAAGAGATAACTCTTTACCATTTCTAAGAATAACTAAAGGAACAGATTTACCAACAGGAGTACCTGCGACTACTTTTGGAAGTTCTTTCATATTTTCAATATCTATATTATTAAACTTTAATATAACGTCACCAGTTTTAACTCCTGCCTTCTCAGCTGGACCTCCTTCAGTTGCTGAAGAAACTAAAGCGCCCTTTGCAGATTTCATTCCCAAACTATCAGCTATTTCTTGCGATATCTCTTGTATTAAAACGCCAAGCCATCCCCTTTTAGTTCTTCCATATTGTTTGAGTTGGTCTGTTACTTGCTTTGCAAGGTTAGATGAAACAGCAAACCCAATGCCAACAGACCCTCCAGATTGAGAAAATATTGCTGTATTAATTCCAACCACATTACCTTTCATATCAAACAAAGGACCACCAGAGTTACCTCTGTTAATAGAAGCATCTGTTTGAATATAGTCATCATAAGATCCTGATAGGTTTCTTCCCCTAGCAGACACAATGCCCGCTGTAACTGTTCCACCGAAACCAAATGGATTTCCTATTGCCATAACCCAATCACCAACTCTTAGATCATTAGAATCACCAAATTTTACAGCTTTTAATTTAGTTTTCTTAGGATCAATTTTTAAAAGTGCTACGTCTGTTTTTGGGTCTTTTCCAACAACTGTGGCTTCAAAAGAGGTATCGTCATATAATATAACCATGATTTTCTCAGCATTATCTATGACATGATTATTAGTTATAACGTATCCGGTATCATCAATAATAAAACCTGACCCTAATGATTGAGCCTTTCTCTTTTTACCGCCTGGTTGATCAAATTGTTTGAAAAAATCTTCAAATGGTGAACCAGGAGGAAAGGAAGGCATTTGCCTTGATCTTTCTTCAATTACAGTAGTAGTTGAAATATTTACTACTGAAGGGCTAAGTTTTTCGGCAAGATCAGCAAAACTATCGGGTGCGCTTTTAGCATGAGATATATTAACTGCAAAAAATATAATAAAAATATTAATTGAAAAAGCACAACTAAGTTTTTTAATTAAGGACATAACAACACCATCAAAATAATTTAATTATTATTAATACTCGAAAAAAAGGCAGTTTTATGGCTCATAGAAATAATATCCAATTTAATAGAACTTATTTTCCGCTTTGATTGCCAAAAAAGCTGAAGAAATCACTGTCTGGACTAAGCAACATTGTAGTGCCATCATCAGAAAAAGTGTTCTCATAAGCAAGCATAGAACGATAAAATTTAAAAAAGTTTTCATCTTGACCAAAAGCATCAGAATAAATTTTGATAGCTTCACCATCGCCATTACCCCTTAATGCCTCAGCTAATCTCTTACTTTCCGCTACAAGTACAACTTTTTGTTTTTCAGCATCAGCCCTAATTTTTTGTGCTTCTTCAGCACCTTCCGCTCTAAACTCTTTTGCTTCTTGTTGTCTTTCAGTTTTCATTCTATTGAAAATATTCTGACTTGTTGCTTCAGGATAATCAGCTCTTCTAATTCTGACATCGATTATTTCCATTCCAAGTCTCTTTATTATATCATTAACCTCATCGGAAATATCATTAACAATTTCAGTTCTTGCATCTGACAAAATAGCAGTAAGCTCGTAACTTCCAAAAACTCTCCTAACAGAAGAATCGATAATTGAGTCTAATCTCTGACGAGCGCCAAACTCGCTTCTAACTGTCTGAAAAAATAATAATGGATCAATGATCTTAAATCTGGAATAAGTATCCACTTCTAATCTCTTTTGATCAGCCAATATCACTTCTTCAGAATCTTGAGAAACAAGAGATAAAACTCTTTTCTCAAAAAAAGTAACTTCTTGTATAAATGGAATTTTAAAGTTTAGACCAGGTTTATTAACTAACCTCTTTGGCTCTCCAAATTGAAGCACTAAGGCCTGTTGAGTTTGATCAACAATAAAAAAAGAACTTAACAAACCAAAGAGAACTACAAGAACACTCGCGCCTGATAGGATTTTATAAGAAGACATTATTGGTTACCCTTTTGATTTAATTGATTTAGAGGAAGATAAGGAACAACACCTGAAGTACTAGCAGATTTATCCATTATAATTTTTTTTACATTAGAAAAGACTTTTTCCATAGTTTCCAAATAAATTCGAGATTTGGTAACTTCAGGATTAAGCTTATAACTTGTATAAATTGAGTTAAACCTGTCAGCGTCACCCTTTGCTCTATTAACAACTTCACTAGCGTATGCTTCTGCTTCTGAAATTAATTGAGCTGCCTCACCTCTTGCTCTTGGAACAATATCGTTTCTAAATGCTTCGGCTTCGTTGATTAATGTGTCTCTATCCTGTCTTGCTCTTTGAACATCATTAAAAGCATCAATAACTTCAGCTGGAGGATTTACTGATAACAATTGAACATTTCGAATTTCAACACCAGCCTGATACTCATTTAAAAGTTCTTGAAGCATATTTTTGGCTTTAACTTGAATTTCTTGCCTACCACCAGTAAGAGCTGTTTGGATATTTGTTTGACCAATTATATCTCTCATAACTGATTGAGCGGCCACCTTAACGGTTTCTGGAGGATCTTGTATATTAAACAAATATGCACCTGCATCTGCAATTTTCCAAAACACAACAAAATCAATATCTATATTATTTTCATCACCTGTAATCATTTTGGACTCATCAGGGACATCTCTCCTATTTGAAGTACCTGCTCCAAAGGATCTGTAACCTATTTCAATTCTATTATCTCTTGTAACATCAGGGGTAAATACCTTTTCTATTGGTGTTGGGAGATGATAGTGTAAACCAGGTGGAGTAGTTCTAACCCATTCACCAAACCTCATGACAACACCTTGTTCTTGTGGGTTAACTCTGTAAATACCTGTCATTAACCATAAACCCAAAAGAATAAACAAAAGAATAGTTATGCCTTTTCCTCCACCAAAACCCGTTGGCATCATTTTCTTAAATTTTTCCTTACCTTCTTTAAGCATCTGATCAACGTCAGGTGGTGTACCATTTGAGTTAGGCTTCTTTCCCCATGGGTTGTTACCCCCACCACTTCCCCAAGGACCAGAGCCATTATCATTAATCTTATTTATAATCATTTGAGAAACTCCAATGGTTTACATAATTTAATTAGAATTGAAATACTTTATGTATTGTATATGATATTTGCATTATGTTAGTACATTTCAACCTCTCTTAAAAATTATTTCTAGGTAAACTTAATGAGTGAAAAAAAATTAGATGAAATTAGAAAAGTTTTAAGTTCAATTACACTTTCAAATAGATCAACTAACATCGTTGATTCCAAGATGGTTAGTGGATTAGAACTAAAAAAAAATATAATTACATTTGCACTTGAACTCGCACCAGAAGAGCTCAAAGATTCAAGAGAAATTAAAAAAACTATAGAAGATAAATTATTATTAATTTCTCAAATTGACAAAGTCTCAGTTGTTATTACGACACACAACAACACAAAAGAGAAAAATGGGCAACAGAACAAACCTCTTAAACCAGCTTCTAACATTATAGCAATTGCAAGTGGCAAAGGCGGAGTTGGTAAATCAACAACTGCAATAAACCTAGCTTTATCATTATTGAAACTAAATTTTAAAGTTGGAATTCTAGATGCAGATATTTATGGTCCTAGTCTACCCAAACTAACTGGGATAAATATCAAACCAAAAAGTAATGGAAAGAAAATTATTCCACACAATGCTTTTGGGTTACAAGCTATGTCAATTGGATATTTGGTTCCTGAAGATGCCGCCACTATATGGAGAGGACCCATGGTAATGAGTGCTATTGAGCAATTACTTAGGGATGTTGATTGGCAAAATCTAGATATACTAATTATTGACATGCCCCCAGGAACTGGAGATGCACAATTAACATTATCTCAAAGAGTTCAGCTTGCAGGAGCAATAATCGTTTCAACACCTCAAGATTTATCATTAATTGATGCTAGAAAGGGACTAAACATGTTTAAAAAAGTTAACGTTCCTATTTTAGGAATTATAGAAAATATGAGCTATTTTCTTTGTGAGAAATGTGAAACTCAACATAATATTTTTGGAAATGGTGGTGCCAAAGCTGAAGCAGATAAACTAGGAGTACCATTTCTAGATGAAATCCCATTAGACATATCCTTAAGAACAAGTTCAGATGAAGGTAAGCCAATTGTCTTTCAAGAACCAGACAATCTGATTTCAAAAAAATATCTAGAAATTGCTAACTTAATTGCTGAAAGCCTTGAAAAACAAAAAAAACCAATGCCAACAATAATACAGTAAATCTTTAATTTACTCTTTGGTAATGCCAATAACTAAATTCAGGAGAATTAATATTTTTATGAAATTCCTGTAATTTCGTTTTTTTCCAATCTTTATCATTTAATTTTGGAAACTTAGCTCCTTTAGTTATATTTATTTGAACCTTTGTCATTTGAATTACATCACAAAAATCTATACCCAAATTATAAATTTCTGATCCTCCAAATAGAAATATTTTTTTTTGGACAGTTACTTCTGGGTTGTGCTTTTCATTTTTAATCCATTTATCTGCTTCTTGTATTGCTTCATCAAAAGAATTAACTACTATCGCTCCATTGAAATTAGTAAGATTTGAGCGTGTTAAAACTATATTTGCCCTGCCAGGAAGAGGCCTTCCTATAGATTCCCATGTTTTTCTTCCCATTATCAAAGGGGCACCCATTGTCATAGATTTCAACCTTTTTAAATCACCAGGTAAATGCCATAACAATTTATTTCCATCGCCAATAATTCTATCTTCGTTCATGGCTACAACACATTCCATAGGGTATTTTAAATTATTCTTATTGAGCATTTTTAAACAGCTACGGGAGCAGAAATATTAGGATGAGGGTCATAATCTAAAATTTCAAAATCTTCATATTTAAAATCATTTATGCTATCAAATTTTTTCCTAAATTTTAAATTTGGCAACGTTTTAATGGACCTTGATAACTGTACCTTTGCCTGATTAAAATGGTTTTTATAAATATGGGCATCTCCTAAGGTATGTACAAAGTCGCCAACTGAAAGGCCTGTTACATTTGCAATCATATGAGTTAAAATTGAATATGAAGCTATATTAAAAGGAACTCCTAAAAAAATATCTGCACTTCTTTGATATAATTGACAAGATAATTTATTATCTGAAACATAAAATTGAAAAAGGCAATGGCAAGGTGGCAAAGCCATGGATTCCACATCTGATGGGTTCCATGCAGAAATAATTAGCCTTCTTGAGTCAGGGTTTTTTTTGATCTGATTAATTATATTATTTAATTGGTCAATTTTTTTCCCATCTGGCGTATCCCAACTTCTCCATTGCTTTCCATAAACTGGTCCAAGGTCACCTTTTTCATCAGCCCATTCATCCCATATTGATACATTATTTTCTTTTAAATAAGAAATATTAGTATCACCCTTAATAAACCACAATAATTCATGTATAATAGATTTTAAGTGAAGTTTTTTTGTTGTGAGTAAAGGCAATCCATCCATTAAATTAAATCTCATTTGCCACCCAAAAACAGAATGGGTTCCCGTTCCTGTTCTATCATTTTTGATGTTACCTTCATCAAGAACGTGACTTAATAAATCTAAATATTGCTTCATCAATAACTCCAATAGAAATAATTAGTTTAATTCTATCATTATGTGTTCTTTAATAAAAATAATAAATGATGTATACTAAAAAGGTCATTTCTATGACTATGGTGATAAACGTTTTTTAGAATAAGCTTAGCGGACCCGGGGGCGGTACCCGGCGCCTCCACCATGATATGGGGGCGAAATAGGATCGACGCGTGTAGTAAAAATTAAATTTTCACTCGGTATTGTACCACCGTTATCGGGCTATTTTAGTAGTTGCAAACGACAACTATGCTCCGGTAGCTGCAGCAGCGTAAGCAGCCAAAGCAACCGAAACTTAGTCCAATTTTATAGCTAAAATTGGCGGGGTTAAGTTTACCTGGCAACAGAAATACTTAGATGGCGAGAATTTAATTCTCGCCATTTTTTCTAATTATATCTTGTAAAAATTATATTAAAAAATATAGAATAGATAAATTAATTAATAAATTTAGGGGAATTAGTTTTAGTGGATAATAGCAATAATGGTGGACTAGAAAATAAAGGTTTTGATTACGACTCTTTGGTTGAAGAAAGTCTAAAAAATGTTGTTAAAAAAGTTTTAAAAATTACATCAGAAACTGGCCTTGAGGGTGAAAGTCATTTTTTTATTTCATTTAATGGTAATGATCCAGACGTAATTGTTCCCCCTGAGTTAAAAAATAATGATAATGCAGAAATAAAAATAATTATACAGCATCAATTTTGGGACTTAAAAACAACCGATGACCATTTTGAGGTAACATTATCTTTCAATGGGCAGAAAAAGAATATTTTTATCCCTTTTAGAGCTGTTACCTCTTTTACAGATCCATCAGTAGGGTTTGGTCTCCAATTTAAAGTTGAAAATGAATTAAAACTTCTTCCAGATGATGTTAATGCTAAAAAAAATCTATCTCCCAAAATTCCTACTATTGAATTAGATCAAGAAACTAAGTCAGGTGAAATAGTTTCTTTAGACGAATTCAGAGATAAAAAATAAAATCAATCACTTCATTAAGGAGAGTTACTTGAGCGAATTTAATTATTCACCAATGTTCCCAGTTTTAGAAGACAAAACTGATTATATCAAAATTTCTGATTCCTATGTTAGCAAATTAACACTTAATGGAATTGAAATTTTAAAGATTGAACCCAAAGCGCTAACTTTACTAACTCAAAGAGCTTTTAAAGACGTGTCTCATTTATTAAGAACTTCTCATCTTGAACAACTAAAAAATATATTAGATGACAAGGAAGCCTCACAAAACGACCATTTTGTTGCTCTAACCATGCTCAAAAATGCAAACATCTCTTCTGCGGGGATTCTCCCAATGTGTCAGGACACTGGGACTGCTATAGTTATGGGTTATAAAGGAGAAAAAGTTTTCACTAACTGTGATGATGGCAAACATATATCTTTAGGTGTTTATAATACTTATAAAGAAAATAACTTAAGATTTTCACAACTTGCACCATTATCTATGTTTAATGAAAAAAATACAGCTAATAACCTTCCTGCTGAAATCACTTTATTTGCGTCAGAAGGAGCAGAATACAAGTTTGCATTTGTACAAAAAGGTGGTGGCTCAGCTAATAAAAGTTTTTTATTTCAAGCTACCCCTGCAAGTTTGAATTACGAAGGTTTAAAAGATTTTTTATATGAAAAAATAATATCCTTAGGAACAGCAGCATGCCCTCCCTATCATCTTTCAATTGTTATTGGAGGAACTTCAGCAGAACTAAATCTAAAAACTGTTAAGCTTGGTTCAATGCGTTACTTAGATAATTTACCTACCGAAGGCGACCATAAAAGTGGTCATGCTTACAGAGATTTAGAGTGGGAAAAAATCATACTAGATATGACTCGGGAGATGGGAATTGGCGCTCAATTTGGAGGTAAATATTTTTGTCATGACGTTAGGGTTATTAGATTACCTAGACATGGTGCTTCATTACCAATAGGTATCGGTGTGTCTTGTTCAGCAGATCGTCAAGTATTAGGTAAGATAAATGAAAATGGAATTTTTATTGAAAAATTAGAAACTGATCCTGCACAATTCTTACCTGAAATTGATCCCCAAAATATATCATCAGATAAAGTAATTAATATAGATCTTAACAAACCAATGACACATATTTTAGAACAATTAAATGAATGTGAAGTTAAAACAAGAGTTAGCCTAACTGGACCTTTAATTGTAGCTAGGGACATAGCCCACGCAAAACTTTTAGAAAGGTTAGATAAAGAAGGATCACTTCCAGATTATATAAAAAATCATCCTGTCTATTATGCAGGACCTGCAAAAACGCCTGAAGGAATGGCATCAGGTTCGTTTGGCCCCACAACTGCGGGCAGAATGGATGCATATGTAGATAAATTTCAACAAAACGGCGGCTCGATGGTTATGCTTGCAAAAGGTAACAGGTCTTCACAAGTCAGAGAAGCTTGCAGTAAATATGGAGGTTTTTATCTTGGTACTATTGGAGGAACAGCTGCTAAAGTTGCACTTGATTGTATCAAAAAAATTGAGGTTTTAGAATACCCTGAGTTAGGAATGGAAGCCGTTTGGAAAATAGAGGTGGAGAATTTTCCTGCATTTGTTGTTATTGATAATAAAGGTAATGACTTTTTTAAAAATTAATCAGTCATTTTTTTCATTACAGCAAAGAGATCAGACTTTCCTTCAAACCCAATTCCATTGATTTCAGGTAGATTAACAAAACTATTTTCCACCTTAACGCCATCTGGGAAGCCCCCATACGGTTGAAAAAGATCTGGATAACTTTCATTACCTCCTAAACCTAATCCAGCAGCTATAGCTAAAGACATTTGGTGACCACCATGAGGAATACATCTCGAAATATCCCAATCATGTTTTTTAAGCATTTCAATTATTTTTAAATACTCAACCAAACCATAACTCAAGGCACAATCAAACTGAAGCCAGTCTTTTTCTTTTCTCATACCAGCATATCTAATGAGGTTTCTAGCATCTTGAACTGAGAATAAATTTTCTCCGGTTGCTATTGATCCCATATAATTTTGGCTTAATTGTTTATGAAGTTCAAAGTCAAGTGGATCACCTGGCTCTTCGTACCAAAATAAATTATATTGAGATAAAGCTTTTCCATAATTGATAGCTGTTTCTAAATCAAACCTCCCATTAGCGTCAACTGCAAGCTGATCGTCAGGTCCCAAAATATCAAGTATTGCTTCTATTCTTTTACAATCTTCTGACAAAGAAGCTCCGCCAATCTTTTTTTTGACTACTGAGTATCCAAGATCTAAATATTTTTTTATTTCATCAGTTAACCCACTTAAACCTTGATCAGGCCAATAATATCCCCCAGCGGCATAAACAAAAACTTTTCTATTTGGTTGGCCGTCCCCATACCTTTCTGCAAGAACTTGATATAGAGGCTTTTCTTCAATTTTTGAAACAAGGTCCCAAATTGCCATATCAATAGTTCCAACAGCAACAGACCTTTCTCCGTGTCCTCCAGGTTTTTCGTTTTTCATCATAATGTCCCACATTTTGTGAGGATCGAAGTTGTTGCCTTCTTCGTTTATAATATCTTCTGGCGAAGCTTCTAATAACCTAGGCCTAAATCTTTCCCTTATCAGGTGACCTTGTCCATATCTACCATTGGAATTAAAGCCATATCCGATAACAGGCTTCCCATTTTTTTTAATATCACTACATACAGCGACTAAACTGATTGTCATTTTAGAAAAATCAATGTAAGCGTTTTTAATATTAGAACTAATAGACTTAGTATCTTCAATTATATTTGTAATTTTCATATTTTTTGTGGGCTATAGCTTAAGTTAATTAACAAAAAAACTAACTACCAAATCACAATAATGTGAATTAGCCTTGACGTGCTTTAAATCGAGGATTTCTTTTGTTAATTACATAAAGACGGCCTCTTCTTTTCACTATTTGACAGTGTCTATCTCTGGCCTTTAATGTTTTTAAAGAACTAACGACTTTCATTTTAATTTCCACATTTTGAATTTGTTATCTAATTATATTAACAATTTATTTTGGTCAATATTTATCTTATAAATATATTTATTACTTAAATCTTACCCCACCACCACCTAAACCACAATAACCATTAGGATTCTTATATAAATATTGTTGATGATAAGCTTCGGCAAAATAAAATTCTACATCATATTTTATTTCAGTTGTGATTTTTTTAAATCCATTAAGATCAAGTAAGTTTTGAAATTCTAGCATTGTTTTTTCTACTTCTTTAATATCTTGATTTTCTTCTATATAAATTGCCGATCTATATTGAGTTCCAATATCGTTCCCCTGTCTCATACCTTGTGTAGGATCATGACCTTCCCAAAAAGCAATCAGAATTTTTCTTAAGCTTATTTTTTTTGGGTTATAAACCACCCTGACAACCTCTGTGTGTCCAGTTAAACCACTACAAACTTCTTCATATGTAGGGTTTTTTGTATGGCCACCTGCATATCCAACTGATGTATGATATACACCCTCAAGTTGCCAAAAAATTCTTTCTGCTCCCCAAAAGCAACCCATGCCAATAATTATAGTTTTAAAATTTTCAGGGATTTCTCTGAAATCAATGCCATTAATCTCATTTCTTAAATCTATATTAATTTGATTTTCTCTACCTACTAAAGCTTTACTCTTTTTGACTATTTCTTCTTTATTATTAAAAAAAAACATTAGATCCTCTAATTACGAAAAGTTATCAGATAAGAGTTTAAATTAAATCAAACCAGAACTTGACCAATATATAAGTACAATATAATGAAATTGTTTGATTAATTAAAGGATTAGTTACAATGAATGAGGACATTTATGGCATAAAAAAATGGGGGGATGATATACTTGATGTACTCGAAAATGGAAATATTGGGCTTAAAAATCCATTTTTTCCTCAAAATCCTCCTGTCGACCTCATCAAAATTATTAAAAGTCTTAATGAAAGAGGTATAAATTGTCCAGTTTTGTTAAGAGTTACAGATTATTTAGCTTTTAGAATCAACCAAATAAATAAATCTTTTTCAAATGCTATAAAAGAAATAGGTTATAAAGGTGACTATAGAGGTGTATTTCCAGTAAAAGTTAATCAACAAGCTCAAGTAATTGATAGGATAGTTGAATATGGTAAAGAGTTTGATTTTGGCCTGGAAGTTGGCTCTAAACCTGAACTTTTAATTGCTTTAGCTCATGATCTTTCAAGTAAATCCACAATTATTTGTAATGGAATTAAAGATAGAGAATTTATCAATTTAGCCCTTTTGTCTCAAAAAATAGGTTTTAAAACTATATTAGTTTTAGAAAGCCCAAGAGAACTTGACTTAATAATAGAAATTTCTAGAGAACTAGGAATACTTCCACTTCTAGGAATTAGAATTAAGTTAACAAATAAAGTGAGTGGTAACTGGTCTCAATCAAGTGGTGACAGAAGCGCGTTTGGTCTATCTGTCGAACAGGTAATGAATGTGATTAAAAAGTTGAAAGCTAATGACTATCTTGATTGTTTAATTCTTCAACATTCTCATCTTGGTAGCCAGATCCCTGACATAATCGAAATTAGAAGAGCTACTCAAGAAGCATGCAGATTTTTTGCAGAAATAACAAGACAAGGCGCCCCCTTAAAGTTCTTAGATCTTGGTGGTGGATTGGGAGTAGATTATACTGGCGAACAAAAATCTGCTATTAATTCTATTAATTACTCCCTAGATGAATATTGTATTAACATAGTTGAAACAGTAAAATATGAGCTAGATCAATCAAGTTTAAAACATCCTACCATTATAACTGAATCGGGAAGAGCTTGTATAGCCTCAAGCTCAATGTTAATTTTTAATATATTAGAAACTACTAATTTCGATGGTCAAAAAACAGAACCAGTCAGCAACAAAGATCATCCTTTGTTAAAAAATATGATGCAAATCCCTGAATATCTTAACTTAGAGAGAGTTCAAGAGTGCTTAAATGATTTAAATTATTATAGGGATGAAATACGCACCCTTTTTAGAAGTGGACAAATTGATTTACCAAATATGGCTAAAACTGAAGAAACCTATTTATATGTTATCAATAAAATAAAAAAGGTTTTATCTTCATCAACTGAAATAACAGATGAACTCCAAGTTTCTATTGATAACATGGCAGATATTTATCACGGTAATTTTTCATTATTTCAAAGTTTACCCGATGTTTGGGCAATAGATCAACTTCACCCAATTGCGCCAATACAAAGATTGAACGAATATCCGGACAGAAGAGCTGTCTTAAATGATATTACTTGTGATAGTGACGGAATGATAAATAAGTTTGTTCTAAAAGATGGTATATCAAACACCCTTCCTCTTCATAATATTGAAGAAAATGAAGATTATTTTCTAGGTGTTTTTTATATTGGTGCATACCAAGAAACGTTAGGTGACCTTCATAACTTATTTGGAGATACAAACGTCGTAACTATTAAGTTAAAAGATGATGGAGGCTATCAACTCCTTCATGAACAAGAAGGAGATACTATATCAGAAGTCCTGTCATATGTTGAATATGAACCTAAAGACATTATCAATAGATTCAAGCGTATTGTAGAAGACGCAGTAAGAAGCAGAGATTTATCATTATCAGAAAGAAAAGAGTTAACTCTTTCATTCAAAGAATCTATTTCCGGATACACCTATTTTGAAAAATAGCTTACTAAATATAAAGGAGATTGAAATGAATACAGTATTAGTAATCGGTGCGGGAGGCGTGAGCCACGTTACAATCCATAAAATGGCTTCAGTTTCAATTACTTTTAACAAAATAGTTTTGGCAAGCCGAACAATAGATAAATGTGAAGCAATCAAAAAAAGTGTCAAAAATAAATATAATGTTGATATTGAAATAGTTTCTTTGGATGCAGACAATATAAATGAAACAATTTCAGTAATAAAAAAATATAATCCATTTGTGGTAGTTAACCTAGCCCTTCCATATCAAGATCTTAATATAATGGAGGCATGTCTCTCTACGAATACTCATTATTTAGATACAGCAAATTATGAACCAAAAGATGATGCAAATTTCGAATATAAATGGCAGTGGGACTTCCAACAAAAATTCAAGAAAAAAGGTATAATGGCTCTCTTAGGTTCAGGGTTTGATCCAGGAGTAACAAATGTTTTTACCGCACATACAAAAAAACACTATTTAGATAATATTGAATTTTTAGATATTTTAGATTGCAACGATGGTGACCATGGACATCCATTTGCCACTAACTTTAATCCTGAAATTAATATAAGAGAAGTTACATCAGACAGTAAGCATTGGGAGAATAATGAATGGAAAATAGGACCTGCTTTAAAAAATAAAGTATCTTTTGATTTTCCTGAAATTGGATCAAAAAATATGTATTTAATGTATCATGAAGAATTAGAAAGTTTGGTAAAACATTTTCCTGAAATTAAAAGAGCAAGATTTTGGATGACATTTGGTGATAATTATTTGAAACATTTAGAAGTTCTTGAAAATATTGGCATGACATCTATTAAACCGATTAATTATAATGGAACTGAGATAGTACCCTTACAATTTTTAAAAAGTATACTTCCTGACCCAGGGAGCCTTGGTAGTAGAACAAAAGGTAAAACTTGTATTGGAACCATAATTACAGGTACAAAAAACAATATAGAAAAGACTTTTTACACTTATAACATATGTGACCACGAAAAATGTTTTGAAGAGGTTGGAAGTCAAGCAATTTCTTATACAACTGGGGTACCAGCAATGATTGGAACAATGTTGATGTTAGAAAAAAAATGGTTCCAACCAGGTGTATGGAATATGGAACAATTTAACCCTGATCCATTTATGAAACTATTAAATCAATATGGATTACCAACCAAAACTATTGAGCTAAGTAATCGTATCACTTTCTAGGAAAAAAAATGTTCCAAACGATGGGTGGCAACCCTAGAAATTTTAACAAACTAGATTTGTATTCATTACCCAGTCCATGTTTTGTTATAGATAAAAAAGCGTTGCAAGATAATTTAGAAATACTATATGAATTAAAAGAAGATACTAATGTAAAAATTCTTCTTGCTTTAAAAGCATTTTCAACATTTTCACTTGCTCCATTAATATCAAATTATTTAGATGGTTGTTGTAGCTCTGGTTTATACGAAACAAGATTAGCTAAAAAGTATTTCAAAGGAGAAATAAGTACTTTTTCTCCAGCTTACAAAACAGATGAATTTAATGAAATTGCACAAAAGTCTAATCATATAATCTTTAATTCATTAAACCAGATGAACGATTTTTATGATGTTGCAAAAAAATTTAATAATGAGATTGGTATAAGGATTAACCCTCTATATTCCGAAGTTGTTAATGAGAAATATAGCGCTGCAAGCCTTAATTCAAGGTTGGGTATACATTTAGAAGATTTAAAAAATATTGATTATAAAAAGCTCTCAGGTATTCATTTTCACACATTATGCGAGCAAAATTTTAAGCCTTTAGAAAATACCTGGAACCACATTAGAAAAACTATTATTCCTCTATCAAAAGAACTTAAGTGGATTAATTTAGGTGGTGGTCATCATATCACAAGAAAAGATTATCAAATCAATAAATTAAAAAAATTCTTAAAACAGATTTCTTATGAAACTAGCAGTCAAATTTATATTGAACCAGGAGAAGCTGTAGTTTTAGATGCTGGGATATTAGTAGGTGAAATCATAGACTATTTTAAACCTAATAATAAATTCTCATCAGAAATGGCTATCACAGACATAAGTGCAACATCACATATTCCAGACGTAATTGAGGCTCCTTATAGACCTGCATTACTTAATGAACCCAAAACAGGTCATAGAGTACAATTAGGAGGTCCTAGTTGTTTAGCTGGAGATAATATAGGTGTCTATAATTTCAACCTACCTCCTAAAATTGGACAAAGAATAGCTTTACTAGATCAGGCACATTATACCATGGTAAAAACAAATTTTTTTAATGGCGTAAGAATGCCATCTATAGCTATTTGGGATAGTCGAACAAATGACCTTAATATTATAAAAGAATTTTCATACGAGGATTTTGAAAATAAATTATCGTAATAATTTCTAAAGTGGGTGAATATGAATAATAATTTTTTTCTTAAATCTGAACTAACTAAAACTGAAAAAAATAAAGATTTTTCTAAATTTCATATTATACCAGTTCCTTTAGAAAGAACAGTTTCATATGGTAAAGGAACACATATGGGACCTCAAGCAATAATAGACGCTAGTAATGAACTTGAAAGATTTACAGGTAAAAGTGAACCCTGTCTTGTGGGTATCTACACTCACCCTTTTTTGGACTGTAACAAACCCATAAATAAAATAATTAAAGAAGTCGAAGAAATCACAAAATATGTAAGCTCAAAAAGTAAAATACCAATTACCTTAGGAGGTGAACATAGTATAACCTATGGCGCAGTCAATGGTATTTTCAAAGGGTTGCAGATATCAAACAAAACTGAAATAGGTATAATTCAAATTGATGCCCATGCTGACTTAAGAGAAAAATATGACGATGAAATTCATTCACACGCTAGTGTAATGTATTTACTCGGTCAGGAGAAATACAAAATTGCTCAATGTGGAGTTCGAGCGCTAAGTCTAGAAGAAGTAAATAATCAAATTAAATTTCAAATCATTTCTTTTAGTGTAGAGGAAATTCGAAAAAATAATAAAATAAAATTACCAGAAAATTTTCCTAAAAAAATCTACGTTTCTTTTGATTTAGATGGACTTGACCCATCAGTTATGCCTGCAACAGGAACACCTGTACCTGGTGGTTTAGGTTTTTATGATAGTTTACAATTAATTGAAAATCTAATTAGAGATAGAGAAGTAGTTGGCTTTGACGTTGTTGAACTATCACCAATTGAAGGGTTTTTAGCTTACGATTTTACAGCAGCCACAATAGTTTATAAGATAATGGAATTAATTAACTTAAATGAAAAATTATAAATTACTGATTTTGAATCCATTTTTCAGCATCTAAAGCTGCCATACATCCCATACCTGCAGCAGTAACGGCCTGTCTATAAACCTTATCAACACAATCTCCTGCAGCAAAAACCCCGTCTATATTTGTTAGACATGTTCCTGGTTTTTGAGCAATAATGTAACCTTCATCATCCATATCAAGAACATTAGCAAACGCTTCGGTAGATGGGCTATGACCAATGGCTACAAAAACACCATCTACATTTATTATTTCAGTTCTTTTTGAAACTGTAGATGATAATTCTATTGCGTTAACGCCATTTTCGTTTCCCTTTATTTCACTTACAACATTATTCCAGATTATTTTTATATTATCTTTATCAAATAATCTTTTTTGTAAAATTTTCTCAGATCTCAATTCATTTCTTCTATGAATTAGAGTAACTTTAGAACATATATTAGAGAGGTATAAGGCCTCTTCAACTGCAGTGTTCCCGCCCCCTACTACTGCAACCTCTTTGTTTTTATAAAAGAAACCGTCACAAGTAGCACAAGCAGAGACGCCCTTGCCATTGAAATCATTTTCACTTTTAAGACCAAGCCATTTTGCTTGAGCACCAGTTGTAATAATAACTGTTTGAGTTTCTAAAGTTTTACCTGAATCTAAATTGATTATTTTATTATTTTTTTTAAAGTCAACACTTGTAACAATATCACTTATTATTCTGGCTCCAACTTTTTCTGCTTGTAATCTCATTTGCTCCATCATCCATGGACCTTGAACTACATCAGCATAACCAGGATAATTTTCAACATCAGTAGTAATTGTAAGTTGCCCACCAGGTTGTATACCTTCAATCACTAAAGGTTTTAAATTTGCTCTAGCTGCATAAATAGCTGCTGTAAGCCCTGCAGCACCAGAACCGATTATAATGACTTTTTCTTTACTATCTATCATCCTACTTTTCTATGCCCTTTAAAAACAATTGTTCTCTTACCATTCAAAAATACCCTTTTTTCAGAGTGAGCTTTTAGAGCCCTGTATAAAACTCTGGATTCTATATCTCTGCCTATAGAAACCAAATCATTTGGCATCATTTCGTGATCTACTTCTTGTGTATCCTGCTCAATGATAGGCCCTTCATCTAAGTCTTTTGTAACATAATGAGCAGTAGCTCCAATAACTTTTACTCCTCTTTCAAAAGCTTGATGATAAGGTTTAGCTCCCTTAAAACTTGGCAAGAAGCTATGATGTATATTAATGATTTTGCCTTCAAATTCGTTAGTGAAATCTTCAGACAAAACTTGCATGTACCTTGCCAAAACAATTAGCTGAACATTATCTTCCTTAATAATCCTCTTAATTTCTTGTTCTTGCGATACTTTATTATCCTTAGCAACTGGCAAATAGTAAAAAGGTATATTAGAAAAATTAGCAATTTCTTCAGCTACTCTGTGATTAGAAACGATAGCTTTGATATTTAAATTTAACGATTTATTTCTAACTCTAAATAAAAGGTCATTTAAACAATGATCAAACTTTGATACGAGTAAAATAGTGTTCATTTCATTTTCAATCTCAGATAACAAAAAATCTCCATTTAACTCAGATGATAAGTTTTTGAGGCCAATCTCTAAACTTTCTAATTCTTTATTATCACCAAGAGTAAAACTCTGTCTTATAAAAAAATTTCCATTTAATGTGTCCGTAAATTGTTTAGATTCAACAATGTTACATTTAAACTTCGCTAAAAGAGAAGAGATTTTAGCAACTATGCCAATCTGATCTTCACAAGAAAATGTTAGTATATGAGTTTCGATTTTTTTTGACATGAACATCTAATACATTTTTTTAAATAATCAAACAATAACATAAGTTAATTTTTAAAAAAATTTAAAGATATTTCATAAAATTCACTTGCCTTTTCAACATGTAAAAAATGTCCAGCATCTTTAATTTTTTTGAAGGACACATTGGAGAAATAATGTTTAAAATTATTAAAATATTCACCCTTAACATAGTCACTATCTTCACCATATATACATAAAATTTTATTTTCTATTAATTTTATATGATCAAAATCAGGGAAAGATCTAAGGTCTATCATTGATTTTTTGATTACTTCCAAATTAATCGACCATTTGTATTTATCTTCTTCAAATTCTAAGTTTTGTAATAGAAAGGTTCGCAAAAATTTTTCATCAATGTAATTGGATAAAACTTCATCAGCATGAGCTCTATTATTTATAGAAGAAAGATCCAAACCCAATAATATATCAATAATATTTTGGTTATCCTCACCATAATTTACTGGGGCTATATCTGTTACAACAACCTTGTCAATGTAAGATTCATCTAACAAGGTAATAACCATAGCTAGTTTTCCTCCCATTGAATGGCCTAACAAATCAACTTTACTGAGGCCTAAATAGTTTATTATTTCAGTAACATCTTCTGCCATCAATAAATAGGATTGTTCTTTTTTAAATTCATTTCCTCCATGATTTCGTAAATTGACCGTAATAACAAATTGATCTCTATCAGAACTATATTTCTTGGCAAACGTTTGCCAATTTTTACCTCGTCCATAAAGACCATGTAAAATAAATAAAACTTTATTTTGTTTGGTTTTCAACAAATCTTTACTTATGTCGGATGATAATAATTTTCCATTTTTGAAAACATTAAAACTGATCATGACCATCTTTCCGTTTGTTAAGTTTTTTAAATTTTTTTAAAATTATAATAAATAAGACGTAAAGTATATTAGATACAAAATTTGATTAAGGTTATTATAAATGGGTCAAGTCATTAATGTGAATTTCAAATCACCCATAGATGAAGAATATTCTAATTATAAAGACAAATTAATTAGAATAAGAGATGACATTGAAGATTATCTGGAAAATGAAACAGTAAAAGAAAATGATGAACTAGCCATTGCTCTTGCTGCAGGAAGATACGCCACTATGAAACTAGTACAATTAACAGGACAAAACGAAACTATTGATTTTGTTAATGATTGTATAAAGACTTCTTTAAAAAATAAATTAATTTAGTCTATTTAGAAATTCTGGTTATACTTCCAGAAACCTCTGCTCCTAAGTCAATAGAAAGAGCATTAGTTTTAAGGTTTCCTTCCACTTTTGCACTACTGGCAACATTTAATGTGTTAGCTGAAACCTCGCCTTTCACCAACCCACCAAGCGTAACTTTATCTGCTACTAAATTTCCATCAAAAATACTATTAGCCTCCAAAAGAACATCTTTAGCTCTTAATTCTCCTTTAAATCTACCTGCCACTACAACGCTAGAACCAGCTGAGTCTAAATTACCTTCCATTACTAATTCTTCAGAAATATATGTTATTTCGGTCATAATTTATACCTTTTTAAAAAATGTTGAATTACTTTGTGTCTTTTTGTTCATCTGAAACTTCACTAGTTTCTTTTTCCGTTTCATCTACTTTTGTACTAGCGTTTTCATTCCAATTATGAACAACTCTACAATTTAAAGCGGCCCCTCTATCCATTTGTAAGGACTTATAATGGACTTCTCCACTTATACGAGATGTTTCAGTAAGCCAAACGCTCTCAGCCTGCATCTTGCCCTCATATTCACCAGCAATTACAACTAAATCAGAATCAACTGCTCCAATAAATTTTCCTGTAGAACCAATAGTTACTTTTTCAGTAACTAAATCAGCTTCGACAAATCCATTAATTTCAATTGATTTAGCATTAGAAATTTTTCCACTAAACCGGGCTCCAGATCCTAAAACTGCCTGTTTATTAGCCATTTATAATCTCCTCTATTTTTTATTTTGTCTTTTGCCAATTTGTGCTTCTATAACTGCACCTTCTTCAATTGAAATGTTCTCATAAAAAACTTCACCAGAAATTTTCCCAGTAGACTTAACTGAGACAAAATCACCAGAAACTTGACCATCACATTTACCAGATACAGTTATAACTTCAGCTTCAATGCTTCCTTTTAATGAACCAGAGCCCTCTACTGACAAACTGTTACATTTAATATCTCCTACTACAGAACCCAATAAAACCAAGCTACCTTCAGCAGAAATTTTACCTTTAATTTTCATATCACTTGAAATAATAGATTTTTCAGTATCAGTTTCGTTTGTTCTTCCTAACATTATGGAAATCCCTTTTCCTACTAGTTATATTCAATTAGAATCTATTTAATAATAAACATTAGTCATTATAATTAAACTAATTAAAAAAATTATTCAAAATACATTTATTTGGTATAAATGATGCAATTAACTTGCCATAATAGTCACCGATAAAAAAAATTAGAGAATTTCAAAATGGCTGAAGAAATAATTGATTTGAGAGACCGCATAGAGAAGATGCGAGTCCAGATAGAAAATGAAGGCACAGAACAAATTAGAGAAAATTTTTCTAATGAAGTTTACCAAAAAACTAAAACTTCAAACATAACTTTATCTATGCAGCCTAAGAAAGTCGATGCGAATCAAAATCATGGAAAGATGATTAATAGCAAAGAGCTAAAGATAAAAGACAATACCACAAATGAAAATCAGAAAAAAAATGAGACTTTTCCTGCAGTTAGTTTGTCGGTTAAAAACCCTATTTCTAACAAGATTTTAGTTTCTATGTTTGTAGTACAAATTTTGTCCAATTTTGGCATCCTTTTCTTTCTTTTTTTAGGACTGGAGTAACTAGTGGTTAATTCCACATTTAATAAATTTGGAAAAAACCTTCCACCTGTAAAAACTGGTCAACGGTTTGGAGATGAAATCCAAAAAAACAAAAAATTAGGATTGTTTTCTGAAAGACGTTTTCTGATTTTTACTAGAAAAGGTCCAATTGAAATTGCTTTTAAACCAATACATTATACTGGTGCTATAATTTCTACTTTTGTAGGTTTAACAAGTATTATTTATTGGTCAGCACAAGGGTTATTTTCAGCAATAGATGTTGCAAAAAAAAATGATATAATTACCGAAGCTTCAGCAAACATTCCTAGTCCTATTGAAAATGACTCCGACACTGTAGTGAATATAGATGTTCAAGATCAATCTAATATTACACTTCCAACCTCAAGAAAAATATTAGATGATGATTATAATAATCAAAATGAAATTTATGAAATAATAAAAAACAGCCAAATACCAAATAGTAATTCGAAATTTAATAATAAAACTAATTCTAATTTTACAGCAGCTAAAATAAATACTTTTAAATATAGTCTTTTTAAAAGTACTAGAAGAAATCAAGACATTCCTGTTTTGTCTTCACAAGAAATTTATAATGAAAGTAACATTATCACATCAAAACTTTTAAACAACGAAACAGATACAGAATTTAAAGTACCACAACCTCCTAAATTAAACGCTAAAGCAAAAAGTCTACGTTTTTTAGCCTCTGTTAATAATGAATTAATACAAATGGAAAATGTATTTAGGAAGATTAAAGTAAGAATAAATAATACAGACTTAGTTAGCGTTGATTCAATAATAAACAATGGTCAAGATATTGATCCGGAAAGTGATGACTTTTTTAGAAACTTAAGCAATCGTCTTAATTTATTAGCAATTTACAAAGAAGCTCTTCAAAACATACCTCTTAAACCTCCTATGGAACATTATTACGTTTCAAGCTCTTATGGACCAAGAAAACACCCAGTGACTGGCAAATATAGAATGCACCATGGTATTGATTTAGCAGGAACATGGCAAGAAAATGTCACAGTTTCAGCGGATGGCAATGTTGTTTTTGCTGGCTATCATGGGTCATTTGGAAAAGTCATTAGAATTAAACACAATTATGGCATAATGACTACATATGGCCATTTAGCAAAAATTAATGTTAAAAGGGGTGACATTGTAAGTGAAGGACAAGTTATTGGAAAAATGGGCAGGACAGGAAGAGTCAAAGGTGCTCACCTTCATTATGAAATATCTGTCAATGGAAAGTCTCAAAACCCAGCTAAATATATAAAAATAGGTAGAAATCTTCTCAGTAGATCAAGCTTAAAAGGATACGTTAATAAATCAAATTAAAAATAGAGTTTGGCATAACTAATGCATTTAATTTCTAGCTATGGAGATTAAAAAAAATGTTAAAAAAATTAAATCTACAAAATAACAATCAAGAAAAAATTCTATTTAACAATATAAATGATTATGTAATAAAAATTGATTATTATGATGATAAAGGTTCTAAAAAGAAAAAATATAATGTTCCATTAAAATATATTTTGAATAATAGTTATCATATGTCAAATAAGCCTGAGTTTTGTGTTAATTAAAATTAATTAGATACCATCTTCTGTAACCTTGATGCTCTTCTTCTTTGAGCACTTGATGGAATTTTAAGCATATCCCTATACTTAGCTACTGTTCTTCTGGCCACATTCATTCCATCTTTATTCAAAATTCTAGCTAATTTATCGTCACTAAGAGGTTTGTTAGATATCTCTGAAGATATCAAGCTTTTTATGGTTTCTCTTACAGCTGAAGCCGCATGCATTTCAGAATTTTCTGAACTAGAAATAGACGCTGAAAAAAATTGTTTTAGTGGGAATACTCCCCACTCTGTTAACATAAGTTTACTATTAGTCACCCTGGACACTGTGCTTTCATGCATTCCAATTGCGTCCGAAATATCCTTCAATATCATTGGTTTCATATGATTAAGCCCATGCCTAAAAAAACCTACTTGTTTTCTAACTATTTCAGATGATACTTTTAATATAGTTTTATTTCTCTGTTCTACTGCTTTTTTAAGCCAACGTGCTTCACCTATTTTTTCAAAAGTAAAATTATTGGCTTTCTCATCTAATTTATATTTTTCAATTTCATTTATATATTCTTCATCAATTGAAACAGTTGGTAAAGTTGATCCGTTCAAATCAATTCTCCAACCTTTTTCTGATCTCTTGACAATTATATCTGGTTGATCAACTAAAATTTTTTCTTGTGAAAAATTTTCGGCAGGTTTTGGGTTCAAAGTTTTAATAACTTTTATCATTTCAAATAAAGAATTTTCTGAAACTTTGCATAGCTTGCTAATTTGTTTAAACTTTCCCGAAGGTAAATGCGGTAGGTTATCTAATAGAATATTATAATGTTCATTAAAAAGGTTTTTATCAATTAATTGTAGTTTTAAACATTCAGATAAATTTTCAGAAAATATACCAACAGGTTCTAATCTTTTTAATCTATCTAATATTTGCGAAATTTTTTGTTCATTAATATTTAAATCCTTTTCAATCTCACTTTTAGAATGCGTAAACCAACCGCTTGGATGCAAATAATCAATCATGGCTATCGCAATGGACTTATTATCCTTTTCACTAAATTCAATATTAATTTGATTTACAAGACTTTCTTTAAGAGAGATTTTATTTTCTAGCGTTTTCTCAATTACTTCACCAGCAGATACATTATTACCAGTTCTTAGTATTTCTTTGTCATATAGTTTTTTATTTTCTTGGTTATTATTTGATGACAAATGTGAATCAAAAGTATTTTGCATATCTAATTCACTATTCTTTTTTAAAGGATCTGAGGTGTTATTCATATTTTGATATACGTCAGGACTTTCAGTTCCTTTGTTTGTATTATTTATTTCCAAGTATTCCTTTTGATCTTGAATAAAAGGGTTTTCTAATTGCGCTTTTTCAACAAACTCAGCTAATTCTAAATTAGTCAACTGCAATAATTTTATTGCCTGTTGCAATTGAGGTGTCATAATTAAAGACTGGTTTTGTTTGATTTTAAGCTGTTGACCCAATTTCATTTTAATCTCCATAAAGTAAATTTGTTACTTAACGATCAAAGGAAAACAGTAAAATTAAAACAAATCAAAATCTTAATTTGACGAATAAATAAAACAAAAAAATGACTGATGTAATATTCAAATTCAAAAAATAAAACGAATAAAAACAGTTACTTATATAATTTATAGAAAAAAGACACTTTTTAGTTTATAAATTTTATTTTTTATATATAAAAAAGAAGAGTCAATTATTTGGCAAAATAACAACTGATTTATTTTACTGAGATAAAATTAAAACTTTGATTATGCCTAATGAACCAAATACGAAACCAAAATGCAAAAATTGCCAGATAATTCGTATTTTCTTACTAAGTGTCGCTTTTATTATACTATTAAGCCTAATACAAAGTGACAAATTACATTATCTTAAAATAATTACTCCATATAATGCTGCTTTTTTAATAATATTCTTAGGGTTAATTATGTTTTGTATAAAATTATTAAAATATTTGGCAGAAAAGAAAAAAAATTAGAACTATCTATCTCGAACCAACCTTACATAATTAGGGATAAATTCAGGAAACCTTCCAAACGTATGTCCTGTGAAAAAGTTAACTGTCCACATAAATTTGGGCTGCCAAGCATTTATTTCATTTGTCCAAAATGAATCAGCAGGAGTGTTAGGAAAAAGTTTTGTATCAATTTTAACAGCGCCACATGATTTACAGACAATTCGTTCTAACTCTTTCCTATTAGGCAAACGCCACTTTCCTCCTAGTTGTTCACTAGCTTGTTCAATGGCAAATTTTATTTGTTTATATTTCAATTTTAAAGGTGTACCTACACAAGTTTTATCTTGCCATACCATTCCAACTGGGCACGTTAACCATTCAATTTTTTGTCCAAGGTCAATAACATAATGTCCCCTAGTGATAAAATTACTAGCCCAAACATTGTTGAAATTCGAATAAATTAATAATAGTATAATTATAGCTTTAACACTAATTAGTGGTATTTTGAAAAATAACATAAAACCTCTGTGTTTTTTTATAAATTCTTATTTTGGTCTTATTCTTGCAGTAATTGTGCCTAATATCACTATTTTATACATAAAAAAGGCAAAAAAATGGATATAGCATCTTTAATTGGACTAATAGGTACTCTAGGAATGATAGCTGGGGCCATGGTTTCTTCAGGAGGCATTGGAGCCTTTATAGACACACCATCAATGTTGATTGTTATCGGGGGAACATTCTTTGCAGTTATGTACCGATCAACCTTGCCAATGTTCTTAGCCTCATTTGGTGCTATGGTCAAAGTTTTCATGCCTGGAGCAAAAAAACATGATGAATTAATTACTAGACTTACTGAACTAGCGGGAATTGCAAGGAAAGATGGAATGATGGCGTTAGAAGGCCAAGAAGTTCCTGATAAATTTTTTGAAAAAGGTTTGCAAATGCTTGTTGATGGAGCTGATGAATCTAAATTAACAGATCAATTAAACAGAGAATTAAAAGCTATGAAAGTTAGGCACGAAAATATGACAGGAGTTTTCCAAGCTTGGGTTGATTTAGCGCCAGCCATGGGAATGATTGGAACACTTATTGGGCTTGTTGCAATGTTGGGTAATATGGCTGACCCAAAGGCTATTGGTCCTGCTATGGCTGTTGCGTTATTAACAACCTTGTATGGTGCTATGATAGCTAACTGTATATTTATGCCAATTGTAACAAAATTGGAGGGCTATTCGGCGCATGAAGTGCTTTATAGAGAAATGGTTGTTATGGGCCTAAAATTTATCTCTAGAGGAGAAAGTCCAAGAAATATTACTGATCAGTTAGTTGCAAACTTACCACCAAAAATCCAAGCCCAAATTGAAGAAGCTGCATAATTTTTTAGTAACTAGGGGTTAAAAATGGCTGAAGCTCAAGTAGTAGAAGAACAAGAAGAAGAAGAATGTCCCAAATGCCCACCAGCAGGAGCACCTGCTTGGATGGCTACATTTGCCGATATGGCCACCTTATTAATGGCATTTTTTGTTCTAATCTTATCTTTCGCAGAATTTAATGTTCCAAAGTTTAAACAAATAAGTGGTAGTTTAAAAAATGCTTTTGGCGTTCAAAAAGTTGTTCCGGTAGTTGAACAACCAAAAGGTACTACAGTATTATCATTAAATTTTAGTCCATCACCTGCTCCTTCAGTCACAAAAAATCTCAGACAACAAACTTCAGATTCAGAGCAAAAAAACTTAGATCTAAAATCTGAAATTGATGAAGGTGATAGTGCTAAAAGTAATTCAAAAGAAGTTATGGATGCAAAGGAATTAAGCGAACAAATAAAATCTGAAGTTTCCTCAGAAGACGTTAAAGTTGAAACAGTAAACGACAAAGTTTTAGTTAGCTTAAACACAGAAAACAAAACAGCAGACGAAATTTCTAATTTAATAAAAGATACTGTTGATGCTGTTGAAAATGCTAGAGAAAGTACAGGCGCTAATGAGACAGACGTTCTTATTGGTGGGATAGATAAAGACATTAAATCTATGGCTTCTGCAGAAATAGAAAATAAATCATTAAAAGAACAAATGAATAACCTAGAAAAGCAGAATTCCAATGATAAAAAGGATTTACAGGAAAAGACAAAAAAAGCTGAATTTAGTGAAGATCAACTAAAAGTCGCTCTTAAACAAGAAATTGGTAAAGGTTTGGCTGAAGTTCAAAGAGAAAAAGATAGAGTTATAGTAACAGTTGGATCAGCAGGAGCTTTTAGTTCTGGATCTGCAAGGCTTACAAAGCAAGCAAGAGCCATAATGCAAAAAATAGCTAAAGTTAGTGGCAAAGGTGCAGGCCAGGTTAATGTTTCTGGACATACAGATAACGTACCACTAATTTTTGGAGGTCAATATAGAGATAATTGGGATCTTGCCGCTGCTAGAGCATCAAGCGTTGTTCAAGAGCTAGCAAAAGCAAACACTATACCTTCTGAAAAGTTAAAAGCTATTAGTTTTGGAGAAACCAAACCCATAGAACAAAATGACACACGTGACGGTAGAGAAAAAAATAGACGAATTGAAATTGAAATCAAATATTGATAATATTAATTAAAGTTTATGGTAGCAAATATGGAAGATGGAAATAATAACTTAAACAATACAGAAGGATATTCACCTGAAGCTATTTCAAATTTTGAATTAGCCATTGAAGAATTTGCAGAATCCCTTTTAGCTATAAAATCTGAAGACGCTAATATAGCTGTTTTTAGGAGCCTTCAAATTATAATGAATGGTCGTAAAAGAAGAATAGGTGATTTAGGAAACGTAGAATCTCCCGATGATCCGATGAAAATTCAGTTAATGATTTATAATAAAGAGCATGTTCAAGAAGTTTGTGATTTTATTAGAGAAAGTGGCTTCCCTGCAAAAAATGAGGAAGGATCTCAGTTTATTCACATTAGAGTTCCTAAGCCATCAAGAATGCAATTAGAAGAAATAGGAGATGACATAGGTAGACGAACAAATTCAGTTTGTACTAGGCTAACAAAAATGAAAACTAATACAGGACTTAGAATTAGAGCTGCTATGGAAAAAGAATTTATTGACCAACGAATTGCTAATTTAGCGACAAAGCGAATTAATGATAATTTAGATAGATGTACCCAAGAAGTTCGCATTATTGGTCTGATGAAGAGAAAAAAAATTCTTGGTAGTTTTTTTAAGACAGTTGAAAGAGATGACAATGACTTACTAAAAATTATAAATAAAAGAGTTAAATTAGAGCAAAGAAGAATTGAAAATCAGAACCAAATGAAAATACAAACAGAGGCGTTAGCAAAGCAACAAGAAGAAACAAAAGAAATAATCCACGAGGGTGTTGTTGCTAGTTAAACATTTTTTAATCTATTTTGATTAAGTTTCTATGTATGGATTTTTTCCTTTTCGGGCCATAAGCCTCAAAGGCAAACCAAATAATCCAAAGCTTTCCATTAATGATGAAATTAAAAATCTTTTATAACTAGTAGGCAAATTTTCTGGACTAGACATGAAGATTGCAAAAGTTGGGGGTCTAATATTAACCTGGGTAATATACCTTATGCTATTCTTTCTTCCTTTATAAAGAGGTGGTGGGTTACTTTCTATAATTGGAGTTAACCATCTATTTAATTTACCCGTTGAAATTCTAAAATTTAACTTTTTCTCAACTTCTAAAATCATGTCTAGTAAGCTTTCTATTCCATGACCATAAAGTCCAGACATGAAAACAACTGGAATTTTTTTTATTTGAGAAAGAGAAATTTGTAATTGATGATAAATCATGTCTTTTACTTTAGTTTTATTATCAACTTTATCCCACATATTTGCAGCGATTATTAACCCTCTTCCCTCACCTGCTATCATTCTTGCAATAGTTAAATCTTGCTTATCTAAACCTTTTGTTCCATCAACAAGTAAAACACATACATTACTATATTTTACTGTTTTTAGAGTATCACTAACCATTTCTATTTCTAATGGTTTGACTATTTTTGATTTTTTTCTAAGACCTGCAGTATCAACAATACAAATAGATCTATCTTTATAAGACCATAAAATTTCAATAGAGTCTCTTGTAACTCCAGCTTCAGAACCAGTTACCAACCTATTTTGACCAATAATATTATTTACTAAAGTAGATTTGCCTGTATTCGGGCGACCTATAAACCCAACTCTTACTGGAGTAAGTTTTGCTTCTTTGTTAACATCATCTTTTTTATTTGAAAAATTTATTTCATCTTTTTCTAAATTCATCCTTAATACATCATAAAGGTCTGATAACCCTTCACCATGTTCTGCAGAAAATGGAATTATACTACTAAAACCAAGAGACGCGCTTTCACTTAAACCTACAAGTCCTGCAGAACCTTCACTTTTATTCAGTAAAAGTATAACTGGTTTATTAAGTTTTATTAATTTTTTAGAAAAAGTTTTCTCCACAGGGAGCACACCTGCCCTAGCATCAATAACAAATATTATAATATCTGAATCTTCAATAGCTAATTCAGTTTGATGTCTAATCTCAGTATCAGTCTTACCAGCAAGAGTTTCATCTATTCCAGCAGTATCTATTAAAGTAAAATTGAGATCAACAAGTGATGCTTGACCATATTTTCTATCCCTAGTAACTCCAGGAATATTATTAACTATTGCTTTGTTTAAACGAACTAAGCGGTTGAACAAAGTTGATTTTCCAACATTTGGTCTTCCAACTAAAGCAATTTTTAACATTTTTAGCCCTGAAATATTAAATTTAGCTTATTCATAAGCTATTAATTTACCATTTACAGTAAGAAAAAGAACTTTCTTTTCTGCTGGCATAGGAGAAGTTGCTAATCTTCCAACTTTAATAGAGTCTTTTTCTTCACCTGTATTTGCATCAATAATCATAATTCTACCATTCTGATTTGAAAATAAGATATGGGAATTAACAAGGGTAGGCCCTTTATATAAAGCTAACTCCTTTTCGGCAAAATAAGAGTCCTCGTTAAGATATTTAGGAAATTGATTTTTCCATCTTAAATTGCCAGTTTTAGTATCTACAGCTACTAAAAGCCCCATATTACCATTTATAAAAAGACTTTCTCCAGAAAAAGATGGAGTTTCAAACCCACCTACAGGAATATTCCATAGCTCTTCACCTGTATTAATATTAAATGCTGCTGTAACACCAGATTGCGAAACTATATAACCTACTTTATTGTCATAAATAGGGTTAGCAATTATGTCTCCTGAATGAAATAGTTTTGGTAATTGTTTATTAGATGAGATGTTTTCTGTCCATAAAACTTCACCTTTATCTTTAGAAATAACAAAGAAAGACCCACCCGTTCCTGGGATAATAATTTTGTCATCTGCCAAAATTGGTCTTGCACTTGTATATATAGAATCAGGATCATTCCCTAAAAAGGTAGACCACTTAACTTTTCCATTTTCATTATTTATAGAATAAAAGTTACCTTCAAAATCACTTAAGAACAATGAGTTTTCTGATACTGTAATACCTCCCCTAAAGGGAAGATTAGTTTTATTACTCCATATTTTAGTACCATTAGCTTCATTGAATGCTACTAATTCATCAAATCCATTGTGCAAATATAAAATAATATTTTTGTCCTGAGATAATCTCGCAGATAACGAAGGGGTTCCAATAACCGTATTTTCTAATTCTTCGAAAACTGTTTTCTGCCAGATAACTTTTCCTGAACTACCGTTGATTTTAAATAATGTGCCTTTATTATTTAAAATATAAACATTTGATAAAATGAATATGGGTTTAGGTAACAACGGGTTTTCATCATTAATTTCTTGATTAGTGTTAATTTCCCATAATTTTTTTAAAGGAAAATTTATTATAGCATTTGATGACTGATAATCTTCAGGGTTATAAATATTTTTAATATTTGTAACGGCTGCTAGTTGTGAATTATTTTTATCTTTTTCATCCACAAAATTAAAACTTACAGAGTTCTCATAAACAGAAACATATTTAGTAGTGTCTATTTCCTTATCAGAGGAACATCCTAAAAGAAGAGATAAAATAATAATGGGAAAAATTTTACTTTGCATTTGAATTATAAACTTTATCAATTAAATCAAGTCTATTTTTTTGTTCAAAGGTGATATCGGTTCTTTTCAATAATTTTGAAATAGATAGTTTTGCTTCATCTATTTTATTAAATCTTATCAAAAGCATAATTTCTAATTCAGCTGCTAATAATTGTAATTTGCTAGGACTATTTAAAATTGGGTCTAAGATTTTTTTTTGTATTTCAAAAGAACTAACATTATCTTTCATAACACTGAGTAAGCGAGCTAAATCTCTGTAATATACATCAATATTCTGATTTTCGTATATGGATTTATAATTTAAAATCATTTCATCAACTTTGCCAATTTTAAAATTAGCTTCCGCAATACCAAAAAGAGAAAGAGTTTTATACCCTTGGTGTGCTTGATCAACATTTTTAGAAAAAATTTCTATACTTGATAAAAACTCTTTTTTTTCTAATTTTTCAATTCCAGAAAAAAACTGTGATGAACTAACTTCTATTTTTTCAAGCCTCCACTTGTCGTAAAAAAAATAGCCTAGTACAGATATAAAAAGTATAAAAGCAACAGAAATGATATATTTAGAATATTTATTCCAAATCTGCTTAAGCTGATCTTGCTTGAGTTCTTCAGAAACTTCGTCAAAAATATCAGCCATTTAATAACCCATTTAACATAATAAAAGTTGAAAATTTTTTTGTATTCAAGATAATCATATACTATTAAAATAGTATAATTCAAAGTTAAAAGAATATTGGTGATATGATAATACGCAATAAAAACATATTAAATTTGAAGAAAATTAAAAAATTATGACTATTCTTAATTTTAAATTGAATAATTCTAAAATTTCTAATGTTTTAAAATTAGGTAATAATAATCATAAGAAAACAATATTTTTTTCTAAATTAGAATTAACATCTATTCTTAGTTTGTATAGCAAGCAAGTATCAAGAGGTTTTTGGAAAGATTATGCACTAGATAGCCAAAATGGAACTGCAATTTTTTCAATTTTCAGACACACACATGACAAACCAATTTACCAAATTATAAAAAAAAGATTAAAAGGCCTAAAAAACATAAATGAATTTTATATTTTAAAAGATTCTGAATTGATTAGCAAAAGTACTGACTTGTTAATGATTTTAAATAAATTTGAAAAAAAGCTTAGTATTAGAAAATATCAGATTCATTAAAATTATATTACAAATCAATTTAAAAAAATAAGGAAAGCATTATGGACAGAAACACAACAAGTAAAATTCAAGAATATCTCAGAAAATCTTTGGGTTCTAAATCTATTAAAATAGAAGGAAGAGAAAATAAAAACGACTCTGCAGATGTTACTAATAATGGCGAGTTTCTAGGAGTTTTATTTGAAGATAACGAAGATGGGGAGACATGCTATCATTTTAATATGACAATATTAGATATTGACTTAAAATAAATAATTCTAAATTGCAGAAAATATATCATTTAATATTTGATTAATCGCAGATGTATCCATGGGCATTAATAAAAAAACGTAACCTACTATAAAAATACTAATCACAATGGAAATAAGTTTTAAATTAAAAAAAAACAATAAGTTTCGTGATTTTTTGTTTTTTGGATGATTGTAAATTAAATTTTCAAGATTATTAACTTTTTCTGAAAGTTCTAAAATAACCTCAACTGATTCATTAAATTTATTTGCCAACAATCTAAATTGAGCTTCATTATCGTTATTAAAATTTTTATTTTTATTTAAAGATAATTGTTGATCTTTAAATACATCTTTTCTGTGGATTTGTTTTGTTTGGAAATTATCTAAAGCATTGTTTATTTTAGGAAATTTTTTTAACTCTGGGTTAGAAACAACTTTTTTTTTCGAGTCATCTATAATTTTTTTTTTGTCTACCTTTTGCGTATTTACCAGTTTATTTTTTTCATTGTTTAAGAATTTTTCATCACTTATCTCAAGATTATTAATTGATCTCATCTTGTTAATTCTATTTCTTAATTCTAAGCTTTCATTCATGATAGAGACCTAATTTTTTTTTTAATTCAATAATAAAAAACGACCTAATTTAGTAACTTTTTAATTAATTTATTTTAAAATCTGAATATCCTTCAGAAATTAATAATTCCTGCTTTGTTTTGATTCCACCCACGCCACTATATCCACCTAAGAAACCATCAGATCTTATTACTCTATGACAAGGTATTTTAGGTGGATATGGATTCTTTCCACATGCGTTCGCTACAGCTCTTGATGACTTTGGTTTGTTTAAGATCAACGCTATTTCTTTATAGGTCTTAACACTTCCCTTTGGTATTTTTTTAATTTCATTCCAGACTTCTATTTGAAATTTTGTTCCATTTAATATCATTTTGAACCTTTATTTAATTTTATTAGTATTTGAGAGCCAATAATAATTAACTTAATCTTCAATCTCAACAATTGGATTTTTTGTTTCTAATTTCATTTTTTTCCATCTAATTCTTTGTTTGCTAATATATTTTAGATATAATTCTTCTTTTTTACCATATTCAAAGCCTGAAGTTTTATTTAAAAAATACCCACCTTCTATTGGCACATTCATGTAAAAATATTCTTCTTTATCCTTCTCAGCACGAGTAATTAGATGGGTTTTTTCATTTTCATCAATAACATTCCAAAATTCTTTCATTGGAACTTTTCTTTTGATAATTTCATCTAAAGTTTCACTAAATGAAATAAATTGATATCTAACAAATCTCTTGTTAACTCTTTTAAATTTAGTAACTTTTTTAAAGTTATTTTTTTTATATTCTTCATAACACTGCTTGGATATACTTGTTATTCTCATCAAACAATATTCACCTGTAAATAGAGACTTTAAGAGAACTTTTTTTTTCTCTACAGGAAAATTACTATCATAAATATTTGTATATATTTTGTAAAATTCGTCAGATTTATAATTCCAAAATCGCATTTAAATATCTAAACTAAATTTTTCATTTTAAAGCATCATTATTACTTAAAAAATTATTGTAAGCATTAAATTATATTAATTTTGTAATTAACAACCATTCTTTATGTACAACTTCACGTTTAAGTTCTTTATATAGTTTGTGTTCACTCTGGTTTTTTATTTCAAAATTCTATAAACACTCATTCTTTTATTTCTTATATCATCTTGCATAACTTGATTGATAAGTTCTCTTTTTAAAAACATAAATATCTTTTTACAAATAGTCTAAACAAGTCTATTTTTTTATAAATGATCATTATTTTAATTAAGTATGTAACATGCTGTTCATTAGCTCACAAATTCTAATAGATTGCTATTATTAAATCTAAGTTTAATGTCTACAATTGTATCTTTTTTAAAATTTAATATGATCGCTGGGTATACTTGGTTTGGAACAACTACTTCTGTCTTTTGAGCAAAAGAAGTTAAAACTATCTTATGTGGTCCATCTGCTAATTTAAAAGAATTAATTTTTCCATTTTCTATAATACCTTTATCTTCATCATCTATTTTAATGCCAATTGCATAATACATTAATCCAGTCCATCTTTTTACATTTTCTATACGTAAGCTAAAATTTTCATTACCTTTTTTTTGATATGGAGTTAATTTCTCTAAAGTCTCTATAAAAGTTTCAGATTGAGAAGCTCTTTTATAAAACGCAAAACCACCACCAAAAGTAAATAATCCAACCACAAAAAACAATCCAACCACAAAATAATGGCTATTTAATTCATTTTTCATAGACTTTGCTAGAAAAGCGTTATAAGGATTTGCAAGTGCTTCATCTAATTCTGTAACTTCAATCCAATACACGTAACTTAAAACAAGTCCAATGATACCCAAAACCATTAAAGTTACACCTAAAATTTTCATGTCTAAACTCCATAATTTTTATGTATTAATTAATTAATTGTTGTTTATGTTAAGTGATTTGTAAATTATGTAACTAAAATTCATTAATACCTTTATAATAACATCAAACAAAACTTAATATACACCCAAAATCCTACAAATATTTGTTACAAATAGGTCTGTTCAAAAATAAGGTAACAATTAAAAATTAAACCTAAGAGATGATGTTACCCTTTTCATTGTATAACGGCAAAAGGAAACTAGAGCAAAAAAGCAGCTAGCACTTATTATCTGTCATAGTTTAAAAATCTTGTAACTTTTCTTGTAACAAGATTTGGAATTTGTTGGAAAACTGCGGTTATAGTTGAGACTTTGTAACTACTTTGTAACTACAAAAATTGAAAAAACTTAATAAAAACAATGGTTTAGAAAAGAGGAACTACTCCCACTCAATTGTACCAGGCGGTTTAGACGTTATATCATAAGTAACTCTATTAATACCATCCACATTATTAATAATTTTAGTCGCTGTTTCACTAAGAAAGTCATGATCGAAAGGATAGTAATCAGCAGTCATACCATCAACAGAAGTAACTGCTCTTAAAGCACAGACATAGTCATAAGTCCTTGCATCTCCCATTACACCAACAGTTTTTACAGGTAAAATAACTACAAATGCTTGCCAAATTTTTTTATATAATCCGTATTTTTTTATCTGATCAATATAAATCTGATCTGCGTTCCTGAGAATTTCTAATTTTTCTTTTGTTATTTCTCCTGGACATCTAATTGCCAAACCTGGCCCTGGAAAAGGATGTCTAGAAATAAACTTATCAGGTATTCCTAATTCTTGACCTAAAGCTCTGACTTCATCCTTAAATAATTCTTTTAGAGGTTCAATTAATTTCAAGTTCATTTTTTCTGGCAACCCACCTACATTATGATGGGATTTTATAGTTACAGATGGAGCTCCAGAAAAACTTACACTTTCTATTACATCAGGATACAGGGTACCCTGAGCTAAAAATTCAACTTTACCAATTTCACTAGCGTGTTTTTCAAAAACATCAATAAATAATTTACCAATAATTTTTCTTTTTTGTTCAGGTTCACTGATCTCTTTTAAATGAGATAAAAATAAATCTTCTTCATGAGCAGCAATAAGATTTAACTTAAAATTATTTTTATATAAATCTATAACCTCTTCACTTTCATTTTTTCTCATTAAACCATTGTTTACGTAAACACAAGTTAGTTGATCCCCTATTGCCTTATGAATTAAAATTGCTGTAACAGAACTATCTACACCTCCCGATAGTGCGCAAATAACTTTTCTGTTACCAACTTCTTTTTTGATTTTTGATACTGAGTTTTTAAGATATGATTTCATATTCCAATCAAATGAAAGTTCTGCAATTTCTAAAAAATTTTTAAATAGAATCATTCCATTTACAGTATGAACAACCTCTGGATGAAATTGAACTCCATAAAAATGTTTTTGCTTATTCCCAATTATTGCAAACGGAGCATTTTCTGATTCACCATAAACTTCAAAATTTTCAGGAAGGTTTGAGACATTGTCTCCGTGAGACATCCATACCTCTTCATCTAAATTGTCTTTAAATAAATTTTGTAAAAAATTAATCTCTTTATATTTAAATTTTACAAATGATTTTCCAAACTCAGAAGTTCCATGTCCAGAACTAACTGTTCCACCCAAGATTTTCACCATGATTTGCTGACCGTAACATATTCCTAAAATTGGTATTCCCAGTTCAAAAATATTTGAAGGTGGCCTTGGAGCATCTTTATCTAACACACTTGCTGGCCCACCAGATAAAATAATTGCCTTTGGATTAAGTTTTTTCATTAATAAATTGTTAATTTTATTAAATGGATGTATTTCGCAATATACTTTTAATTCTCTTAATCTTCTGGCGATTAATTGTGTAACCTGACTTCCAAAATCAATTATTATAACTATATCATTTTTCATTAATTATCTTTTCCTCTGAAACATAGATATATAAAAGCCATCCGTTCTATGAATAGCCGGATTTAAAACTATACTATTTTTTTCAGTTTCAAAAGGATATGGTATTTGGTTATTTGATAAAATCGTATCATTCCACATATTAATCATATTAATTTCTGAAAAATCTAAATTATTTTCCCTTTTAAACTTTTCTATATGATTCAATCCTTCCTCTGGTAAAAAAGAACAAACCATATAGGCTAATTTTCCACCAGGTTTTACCATCAAAGCCCCTTTAACTAAAAGTTCATATTGGATCTTTACTAGCTCATCTAATTTTTTTTTATCAAATTTAAATTTTGAATCTGGACTTCTTGACCATTTCCCAATTCCGCTACATGGAGCATCAATTAAAACTAGATCAAAAAAGTTTTCTAATCCTTTAACACTCCAGTTTTTGTTAACATGCCTTCTCTCAACGTTATGAACGCCTGCTCTTTTAAGACGAATACTAGCATTTTCTAATCTCTTCTTATTTATATCAAAGGATACAATTCTTCCTTTATTCTCCATTAAATCAGCTAGGATTAATGATTTTCCACCAGCACCAGAACATATTTCTGCAATTTGTATTCCTGGTTTTGCGTCAGTTAGAATTGAAGCTACTTGAGATGCTTCACCTTGAATTTCTAAATAACCATTTTTATAAAGCTCATGACCTTCTATTGGATATCTTTTTGAAAACCTTATCCCTAATGGAGAATATTTAGAGTGCTGATGATCAATCCCAAGATCTTTTAATTTCGTGCTTAATTTATCTCTTGATATATTTTTTAACCTATTGACCCTAACATCAAAAAAAGCTTCTTTGTTAATTGATAATGCAACATCTTGCCAATTATCAGGAAAACTTCCTTTAATACTATTTAATAAGAATTCTTGAAGCTCATATTTAATATGATCTTGCATATTAGGATGATAAAAATTTCTGTAAAGTTTTTCATCTAAAAAATCTAAACTTATTTGCTTGAAATCTTTATGATCTTGCGACATCAAAATAAGTAAATTTTTAATTTTAATAATATTATTTTTATAGTTATCATTTAAAAAAAATAGTTCTAAGATTAACTGATTAGTATTTAAAGGTCTTAATCCCAGATTTTTAATATGCCACTTAATTTTATATTGATGTCTTATTATATTCCAAAATATATTAGAAATAAATTTTCTATCTTTAGAACCAATAAATTTATTTGATCTAAAAAAGCTATTAACAATTTTACTAGCTGTTTTTGAAGAATTATCTAATTTATTTAAAAGTTCTAAAACACTGTATATTCTATCTTTATCTCTCATTAAGATGGACGGTAGTTTGGAGCTTCTCTTGTAATCGTAACATCATGCACGTGACTTTCTTTAAGACCAGCGTTACTAATTCTTTTAAAAACACAGTTTTTTTGCATTTCAGTTATATTTTTATTGCCAGTATATCCCATAGCAGACTTTAAACCACCTACCAATTGGTGGATTACATTTGCGGAAGGTCCTTTATAAGGGACTTGCCCTTCAATTCCCTCAGGCACAAGTTTTAATGTTTCTATTTCTGCTTGAAAGTACCTGTCTGCTGAACCTCTAGCCATTGCGCCCAAAGAGCCCATTCCTCTATAAGACTTGTAAGACCTCCCCTGAAACAAAAATACTTCTCCTGGAGTTTCGTCTGTTCCAGCCAGCAAGGATCCAACCATTACGGCAAATGCACCACCAGCAATAGCTTTAGCAATATCTCCTGAATATTTAATACCACCATCTGCAATTATAGGAATAGATTGTTTTTTAGCTACTTCTGAACATTCTGTAATTGCAGTTAGTTGAGGAACTCCCACTCCTGCAATCATTCTAGTTGTACAAATTGATCCAGGACCAATTCCAACTTTTATGCCATCCGCACCAGAGTCGATTAAGGCCTGAGTAGCGTCTCCTGTAGCTACGTTTCCTCCAATTAAATCAACTTTTTTTTCTAACTTTGATATTGCCTTTACAGTATCTAAAACCATTTGACTATGACCATGAGCAGTGTCCACAATCAAAACATCAACACCTGCATCAATTAATGCCTCTGCTCTTGCGATACCATCATGACCAACTCCTGTTGCAGCGGCCACTCTAAGTCTTCCTTGAGTATCTTTACAGGCTTCTGGATGGTTTTGAGCCTTTTCCATATCTTTTACTGTGATTAAACCGACGCAAAAACCTTCATCATCTACAACAACAAGTTTTTCAATACGATGCTTATGCAAAAGTCGTCTTGCTTCTTCAGCTCCTACATTTTCTTTAACCGTTATAACATTTCTGGTCATAAGAGCTGAAATTGGTTGATTAAGGTCATTTGCAAACCTAACATCTCTATTAGTTAGGATACCCACAAGTTTACTTTTTAGGCCTTCAACAACGGGTATTCCACTAATTTTGTTTTTTTTCATTACTTTAAATGCTTCACCTAAGGTTTGATCAGGCTTTATAGTCACAGGGTTAACAACCATACCTGCTTCGAATTTTTTTACTTTTTGCACTTCAGAGGCCTGGTCTTTTATACTAAAATTTTTATGTAAAACCCCCATACCACCGAGTTGAGCCATGTTTATTGCCAACCGATGCTCAGTGACAGTATCCATCGCTGCAGAAAGGAGGGGAATATTCAAACTTATATTCTTAGTAATAAAGGTTTTGACATCCGCATCGGCTGGTCCAAATTTACTATGGGCTGGCTGTAATAATACATCATCAAAGGTATAAGCTTCTTCTATAATCATTTTTAACCTTGGGATTTAGATATTATAAATATTTAACATTCTATATAAACTTTTGAAAATAAATTACAAAGATAAAATATTGCAATTACTCTATATTGAAACCAGTGGCAATAACATACCCCTCTACAGATTCTTTTCTACTAGCATCAGGCTTAATATGATTAACCCTTGAAAAATGTTTCTTCATCAAAGACAAGGAATCTATTTCAGTTCCTCCTTTGAAACATTTAGCCAAAAACACACCATTTTTATTTAAGTTTTCTATAGCAAAATCTAAGGCTACTTCTAATAAATATGTAGTCCTAATATGATCTGTCTGTCTATGACCTGTTGTGTTAGCAGCCATATCAGATAAAACAATATCAGGCTTACAACCTAGAATTTTTATTAATTCATCTCCTATATTTGCGTCAGTAATATCCCCTAATATAGACACACAGCCAGCAATATCATCAGTTGGTAGTAAATCCACACCAACTACTTTTTCTCTTCCAACAAGAGAATTTACTTTTTGAGAAGCAATTTGAAGCCAACCACCTGGTGCACACCCTAAATCTACAACAGAACGCCCAGGAATTAAAAACTTATACTTTTCGTCAATTTGCAGCAGTTTAAATGCTGCTCTAGATTTGTAACCCCTTTTTTGTGTTTCTAGAACATAAGGATCATTAAGTTGTCGCCCAATCCACCTAGTGCTGGATGACTTTCTTTTCTTATCTTTTTTTATTTTTTGTGATAATCCCCTAGCACTTCCAAATGAACCAGGATTGTTTTGATCAGTCATTATTAATATTATTTGTTGATTTAAAAAAACAGCTTGCAGCACCTGTATGACATGCAGGTCCAGTTTGTTCGATCAATGCGAGCATGGTATCGTTATCACAATCTAATCTAAGTTCAAATAGCTTCTGAAAATGCCCACTAGTTTCTCCCTTTTGCCAGAGCTTTTGTCTTGATCTTGAAAAGTAATACATATTATTTGTATTAATTGTTTTTTTTACAGCTTCTTCATTCATCCAAGCCATCATTAATACAGTGCCAGTATTTACACATTGTGCAATGACAGGAACTAATCCATCTTTATTAAATTTAATGTCTGAAGGATAAAAATTTTCAGAACTTAAAATTGTATAATCATTTTTGACCATTGTATTATCTTCTCTTAAAGTTTTTAAAGAAATTTGAACAATCATTGCTTATACCCATCATAGATGGAACTATGACAAGTACAAGAAAAGCAGTAACGCCTAGGCCAAAAACTATTGTTGCAGCCATTGGAATGAGAAACTGCGCTTGGAGTGATGTTTCAAACATAAGGGCTGATAATCCACCAATTGTTGTAAGAGATGTTAATAAAACTGGTCTAAACCTATCAACAACTCCATTAATTATAGCTTCATTTATTATTTTATCATCATTATATTCTCTATCATTTTGATTACGTAAGTCTTCTAGCCTTCTTTCAATAGTTGAAACTAATATGATTGAATTATTTACTACTATTCCTGCTAAGGCCAAAAGGGCGAACATGGATAATATAGACATTGTTAAACCCAACAAATAATGACCAAGAACAGCACCAATAAAAGCAAACGGTATCATAATCATGATAGAAAATGGCCTTGACCATGATTTAAATACCCAAGCTAATATAAAATAGATAAGTAATAAACCAATTATTGAACCCGTTCCCATATCGGCAAATGTTTCTTTTTGTTCCAAATCTTTACCATCAAATCTATAAGATACATTATATTTTTTAGCGATTTCAGGCAGTCCATTTCCCATTAAAAAATTTCTTGCTTGGGCAGTATTCATCATTTCAGTAAATAAGTCTCCAGATATAGTAACTTCACGAAAACCATCTGTTCTATTTATTGATGCAAAAGGAAGTGTTTCATTAATTATTGCTATTTCTTGAAGCCTGAAGCTTTCTCCAAGTGGAGAAATTATCCTCAACTCATTTATCATATCTGTATTTTGTTCATCTTCGGATAATTTTAATCTAACTTTTACCTCTTCATCCCCCTTTGGAAATTCTGATATAATAGTCCCATTAATTGCTGATCTTACCTGTTCGCCAATATTAGTTATAGAAAATCCTAAAGACTGTCCTTTTTCATTTAAACTTAGACTTTTTTCTTGAATGCCAAACTCTAGATTATCACTGAGTGATGATACACCAGGGATATTTCGGGCAATATTTATTAACTCATTAGATGCTAATTTAAGAGTTTTCAAGTCATCCCCTTGAAACCTTACATCAAGGTCTCTTCCAGGAGGCCCTCCACTTGGAGCTCTAATAGTAAGGTTATCTAAACCTGGTTCGTTTATGATATTTTTTTTCCATTCCTTTATAAAATCATTTGTTCTTATTTCTCTTTTATCAGCTGTTTTTAATTCAACAACCATAGATCCAAGCAAATCACTTCCAGAAGAGCTGGGCGATGAATCATTAGAAAAAGAGGTCCTTGATCCAATTGTAGACATGTTAAATTGAATAAGATTGGGAGATAATGCAAATTGGCTGGATGTTTTATCCAATGCTATCTTAATATTATCTAACATTTTGTTTGTTTGGGATTTAGTAGTACCAGAATGCATTTTAAAATTAGCTATTACTATATCAGCCTCTGGAGTAGGAAAAAAGCTAAATAAAACTCTACCTCCTGACATCATTCCTATTGAAATTATAAACATTCCGATTGCTGTCATGAAGGTGATATATCTATAGTTAAAAGTGGAGATAACAAATTTTCTAAATATACCCTCTTGAAAAGAGTTAAATTTTTTATCAAACCATAACCTAAACCTACTTTCTTCTTGATTTGATCTATCATAATGAGCTAGATGAGCGGGCAAAACCAAAAAACATTCAATTAAACTTGCCACTAATACTGCACATACCACCCAAGGAATAGCTGCAATAATTTCTCCTATTACACCTTTAATCATAAATAGAGGTATAAAAGCTGCAACTGTGGTGAGCATTGCTGATATAACAGGCATTGACATTCTGGTTGCAGCCACAACTGGTGCTTTACTGGAATCCAGCCTCCTTTTAGTTTTCAAATATGACGAGTGTTCTCCAACTACTATTGCGTCATCTACAACTATACCTAATGCCATTATTAAACCAAATAATGAAATCATATTGATAGACTGACCTGATGCTAACATAACACCAAAGGTCGCTAAAAAAGCAATCGGAATACCAAAAGCAACCCAGATTGCAGTGTTACGTGACAAAAACAAAAATAATACTGCAAGAACAATACAAAGACCACTAAGACCATTCTTGACTAACAATGATATTCTTTCTTGTATTAAATTAGCAGCAGTATTGTAAGTCTGGATTTCAATCTGATTGCCTATTAATTCTTGTGAATTAGAAATAACTTTATTTACATTTTCTGAAACTTTGAGGGCATCACTTGTTTTGCTTCTTCTAACCCATATCTCTACAGCTGGTTTCCCATCAACAAACTTTAAAACACTACTTTTTTCAATACTTGATTTTATATTTGCTATATCACCAAGTAAAATTCTTGCACCAGAAACTGAGTTTTTTAGCTCTAATTTTTTGAATGCTTCTACTAATCTTTTTTCACCTACTGTCCTTACTCTCAATGAGCCATCAGCAAAACTACCTCCGGAGACATCTTGTGTTTCAGATTTTATAAGGTTTGAGATTTCATTTAATGAAAGTTTTAGTTTAGCCACCTCTAATTGAGAAATTTCAATCAGAATTTCTTCTTGAGGCAAACCTAATATATCAACTTTATCTACACCAGAGTTTAGAAGTTCTTCTTTTAGTATTTTAGATTTTATCCTTAACTCTGATAAAGGTAAATCACTTGTTAAAACAATTCTAGTTACAGTGTCAAAAAATTCACCTACAACTATTTTAGGTTTATTCGCCTTTTCTGGAAAATTAATTCTTGATACAGCTGTTTCAACATCCGTTCTTCCTTTTTGCATATCATGCCCATAATTAAACTCAACTTGAGTACGTGCAATACCCTCAACAGATTTAGATGTAACTTTTTTAACGCCAGATATTGGTCGCAATTCCGGTTCAAGTAATTGAACTATATTTTTATCTATTTCTTCTGCAGTTGCTCCTGGCCAATCTAACGAAACGGCTACAATCTCAACGTCAAAGTCAGGAAAAAATTGTTTGTTTAATCTACCTATTGATAGCAAACCAACAATAATCATTAATATCATAATGATATTTGCTGCTGTCCTATGCTGTACAAAAAATTTTAAGAAACCAGACTCATTAAATTTTAACAAAATTATATCCTAAATTATTTAAAGCATGCATTTAATTAGTGATTGTAATTTTTTGATTATTAAGATTATTTGGTATTTTAGTAATTATAATTTGATCTTTTTCTGATAAATCACCATCAATAATAACATACCCAGAACCTTTATGTTTCAAACTTATTTTTCTTTCTTTGGCAATACCATTTTCTACAACGTAGACTTTATTCCCATATAATGCTGTTTCTGGAAGTCTAAATACGTTTACAAATTCATTTAATGGATAAATAACTCTTACAAAAGTTCCAAGGGGGATAATGTTTTTTTGATAATCTATCTTACCAAAAATTTTACCACCTCCCTCTTCTTCTATGATTTTACCTCCAGTTCGTAAAATTTTTCCTTTGATTGTTTTAAGAGAAGTGTCACTTGCTTCCCAAATAACTTCAATATTTTTTCCTATTAAATTTTGAGCATTTGAATAAACTTTAGAAGGAACAGCAAATTCGACCTCTAGATCATCAACTGAAAATATCTTAGCAACCCTATCGTTATTCGAAAGAAATTGGCCCTCATTAATTTTAATATCATATAAAATTCCATTAAATTTAGATCTCAATACAGTGTAAGAAAAATCTTCTTCTGCCTTCTCTAATAAAATTTTTGATCTCATATAATCTGATTGATTTTTTGATAAAAGAATTAATTCATTATCATACTCATTTTGAGAAATAACTTTTCTAGACAGCATTGATTTAAATCTTTTCACTTGTCTCTGCCGTATACCTAGTTGTGTTAATAACTCTTTTGTTTCAGATTTAAGTTTTTCTATTTCCAATAAATATCGCTTCTGATCTAACTTTGCCAAAACTTGACCAGTTTTTACATATGATCCATTCTGAAAAGCCTGAGAAATATAGTTTATTCTCCCTGGAATTCCAAAACGCAGATCTCCCTGTCTAGTAGATATTATTTTTCCAAATGCATCTGATTTTGGAACATAACTTTTTCTTTGCGTATTGATTACTTTTACATAAAAAGTCTTTTCCTGAACTTCAACTTGTTTAGCTTCAGGTTTTGTAGACACTAAATATTTGTAAATAAAGAGACTTGATCCCAAAACTATAAAAAACATTAAAGTCTTAAAACTAAAAATTTTTGATAACATATAAAATCCTTAAAAACTCTTTTAATTCTTAGTAATTTATCTAGGTTTTTGATTAAAGTAGAGAGTTTTAATTAGTATAAACCAAGTTTAATCAGTTCAGAACGAATTTGTTCTGGAAATTCTTCATCTTCATTATTATTCACATTTAAGTCTTGGGGTATATCATCTTCAAGATAATATCTCCATCCTTGAAACGGTTTCATTTTTGTTGGAATAACTTTAATTAAATTTTTATCTAACTCTATCTCGCAACCCTTACTTCCATCCTCACGAACAACTTGTTTAATATCTGTGATTTTTTGCCTAACCAAAACATATCTTTTGATTATCCAAAAAATAGATCCTGACTTAATTAGTTCTGAACTTTTTTTAGGCATATTCCTAGTTGAATGAATTATTTTACCATAAGTTTCATGGATCATACTTTGTCTTATTCTGAGTCTATCGACTGTTTCAATTCCAACTGCTATTTTTTTTAAATGATAATACAAACCTTTACCTTTTTATAAAATCACTAACGCTGACAAACCTAAAAATGTAAAAAAACCAATCACATCTGTTGCTGTTGTTAGGAAAACAGAACTAGATATTGCTGGATCAATATTCATTTTTTCTAAAGTTAATGGAATTAGTGTGCCTAAAAGGCCAGCAAATAAAAGATTAGCTATCATTGCTAACCCCATTATTAGTGCAATTTGCTCATCACCAAACCACACATATGCTAATATCATTGAAAGTATAGCAAATAATAGACCATTAAGTAATCCTAACCAAGTTTCTTTTAATACGAACTTTTGTAAATTAGTATAGTTAAGTTGCCTAGTAGCCAAAGCTCTAACAGCAACAGTTACTGTTTGAGTTCCTGCGTTACCTCCCATTGATGCAACTATGGGCATTAAAACTGCCAAAGCTACTAATTTTTCTATTTCTTCCTGAAACAAACCTATCACTGTAGACGCTAAGATTGCGGTAAACATATTTAAGATCAACCAAGAAAAACGACCTTTAGCAGTATCAAAAAATGATGCTGTTATCGAGAGGTTACTTACACCTGTTAATCCTTGGAGGTCTTCTTCTGCTTCTTCGTTAATAACGTCAACAATGTCATCTACAATAATAACCCCTAACAAACGTCCAACTTTATCAGTTACTGGCATATTAACTAAACCATATTGTTGAAATAAAAGAGAGACTTCTTCTTGATCAGTATCGACGTTTACACTTCTAGGGCTAGTTTCCATTAAATGGCTTAACCTAACAGGTCTTTTCGCTGACAATAAGCGAGACAAAGAAATCACCCCTAACAATCTATGAGCAGGGTCGACAATATAAACAGAATAGAAGTTTTCTTCATTTTCTTGAGATTGATTACGCATATGATCTATTGTCTGGCCGACTGTCCAATTCCCTGGAAAAGCAAGAAATTCTCTTTGCATTAACCTTCCTGCAGAAGATTCAGGAAAAGATAGTGCCTCTTCTACTAGAATTCTATCAGCCTTTGGAAGTTGTTTTATAATAACGTTTCTATCAGCTTCTTCTAATTCCTGAAGAATTTCGACAGCATCATCTGAATGTAATTCAGGTATAGCTTTTGCTAGAGCTTTAGGGCCAATAAAATCAATAACTTTTTCTTGTATATTAAGATCTAGATAGACCAATACTTCTGGATCTAGTGATTTTCCAAGAAGACTTAGAAAATCACTAATTTGTTCATCAGAAAGTCTTTCCAACATATCAGCCTGATCAGCCGGATGAAGTGGTTCTATAAGTTTTTTTAGACTCTGCGAATTTTTTTTATTTATGGCGTTTAATATAGTATTTTCAACAGCCGGAGTAAGGCCATAGAGACTTTTGAAGTTAGAATCATCTGTATTAGTAATATCTTCGTTCAAGTTTATTTTTTCTTTACTATGATCCATAACAACCTAATTAATAAAAATTATGCCATATAAATTTTCCTAAAATTTATGTTTTATTTTATTTTTCAGAATCTACTTCATCAAATACTTCTCTTATAAGCCTAAGAGACTCAAGACCTGCTGGTGCACCACAATAAATTGTTATTTGTAAAACTGCATCACGAATTTGTAATCTAGTTAAACCATTATTTAAAGCACCTCTAACATGCAATTTAAATTCATGAGATCTATTTAATGCAGCAATCATTCCTAAATTTATAAGTGACCTATCTCTATCTGATAAGTTTTCCTTATTCCAAACTTCACCCCATGCATACTCTGTCACTAATTTTTGCATATCGGCACCTAATTCATCGGCTGAAGCTAGCGCCTTATCTACATACGTATCACCTAAAACTTTTCGCCTTTTTGCTATACCTTTTTTAAACATTTCACTTTCCATATCAATACTCCTTATAATAATTGTTTACTAATTAAGTTAACACCACAACAAAATAGCGCAAAATGACTTATATGATAAAACATTTTGTCTGAAAGTGTTCTATTCAAAAACTTACCTAGAAAAATACCAATTGGTAATATTGGCAAAACCAGCAAGCTCAACAAAATACTTGTAGGACTAAAAACGCCTAAGTCAAAGAAAAAAGGGAGTTTAGCAAGGTTTATTATCAAAAAATAAAAACTCATAGTGCCTACAAATAATTGCCTCTCAAGTCCCATAGGTAAGAGATAAATTTGAGCAGGGATACCTCCAGTTAATGCAACAAAACTTGAAAAACCAGAAAAACCACACCAACCCATTGCTCTTAAAAATGAGGATTTAATATATGTTTTTGTTTTGTTAGCGATTACATTCTTCCAAATTAAATTTTTAAAGTATCTAATTGAAGTTATTAAGGCCAACAAACCTATAAGAATTAGAATATAATTATCATCTAGATACCCAAAACATAGCCAACCCAAAATTTGGCCTGTTAATCCTCCTAAAACCATAACTTTTAAAATTTTAATCACAGGAAACTTTCTCCAAGTATACGCTACGAATAAATCTGTTATTAAATATAGAGGTAATAAAACAGCAATTGCTAATTTTGGGGGAAAAACAAAAACCATGACCGGTAAGCCAAGTGATCCTAATGCACCTCCAAACCCAGATTTTGAAATTGCAACCAAAATCACTGCTAATATAGTTACAAAAATTAAGATTTCTGGTCGGTTGATTTGCTCTAAACCATTCAGCGCCTGCTCTAACAAATAATAAAGTCCTTAAAAAAATAAAAAAATTTAGTTATTATATTAAAATAATTCATAAATCTGATTTTTATGTTTATAAGGTAAGAATGACTGTTAGACCAATATTAAATCAAACTAAATCATCTCAAGTTTTAGAAGGAGCAGGCGTAAGATTAGATAGAGCTTTTGGCTTTGGAGGCACAAAAGAGTTCGATCCTTTCTTATTACTTGATGATTTTAGAAATGACAATCCAGTTGATTTTCAAATGGGGTTTCCATGGCACCCCCATAGAGGAATTGAGACTATAACATATATATTAAAAGGCTCAGTTGAACATAAAGATAGTTTAGGAAATTCTGGTGAACTGAGTGATGGTGACGTGCAATGGATGACAGCAGGGTCAGGTATATTGCATCAAGAAATGCCAAAAGGAAATGATAAAGGTCAAATGCATGGCTTTCAATTGTGGGCAAACCTTCCATCTAATCTGAAAATGACGAGCCCTAATTATCAAGACATAAAAGGCACAGATACAAAAGTTATAAATGAAAATGATGGGACAATTATCAAGATAGTTATAGGAAATTATAAGGGTTACAAGGGACTTATAAATGGAATTGCCTCAAATCCACAATATTTTGATATATATGTACCACCAAATATGAATAAAACTTTTCCTATCCCAACCTATGATAATTGTTTTGCTTATATTTTTGAAGGAGAAGCTAAATTTGATTATTCTTCAAAGCCGGTTGGAGTTAAAGTTGAAAAATCTTATCAGAACCAAGATTATACAATCAGAGATATGAGTGGAAATAAAACATTAATTACCTTTGACACTGGTAATGAAATAAAACTTTTGTCAGGTCATAACGGAGTTCGTTTTCTTCTAGTGTCTGGCAATCCAATAAAGGAACCTGTTGCCTGGCATGGTCCAATAGTAATGAACACACATGAAGAAATAAAATTAGCCATGACAGAATTAAATAATGGTACATTTATAAAAGAATAGTGGAGATTAAAAAATGAAAATTGCAGTAATTGGTGCTGGTGCAATGGGATCTATATATGCATCTTTCCTTGCTAAGAATAATAATGAGGTAATGGCAATTGATCTTTGGGAAGATCATTTGGATGCAATTAAAACAAATGGGTTAAGAGTCTCTGGTTTTAGTGGTGACAATATAGTAAAAAATATAAAGGCATCAAATAAAATTGAAGATGCAAAGGGTTGCGATTTATTTATTATTGCTACCAAAGCTGCAGGTGTTGGCTCTGTTGCTTCTAAATTGAGTAATATTATATCAGAAAACTCTCTTATTCTAACAATTCAAAATGGTCTTGGTGCAGGTGAAAGAATTGCCTCTTACATGCCAACTAAAAATATACTTTTAGGAGTTGCACAAGGTTTTGGTGCTTCAATGATTGCTCCAGGGCATGCCCATCATAATAATATGAGCATGATAAGAATTGGAGAAATGAATGGAGGGATTACACCTAGATTAGAAAAACTGGTGAAGATATGGTGTGACGCAGGCTTCAATGCAAAGGCTTTTGAAGATATTGAACAATTAATTTGGGAAAAATTTATATGTAATGTTGCCTGGAGTGGATCATGCTCAATTTTCAGAAAAACTTTAGGCGAAGTAATGAGTAATGAACATATGTACAATATTGCCAAGGGATGTGCGTTAGAAGCAAAGAAAATGGGGGATATTAAAAAGGTCAATTTTACTTTTGATGACACAGTTAGTTATATTACTGAGTTTGGAAAAAAGCTTTTAAACTCAAAACCATCAATGCTTCAAGATGTAGAGGCTAAAAGATTATCTGAAATTGATGCCATTAATGGTATGGTAGTTACTTTAGGTATAGAGAATAATATTGAAACACCATTCAATGCAGCTGTTAGTTCAATAATAAAGGCTCAAGAGGCCGATTATTAAATTCGAATTAAATTTTTCCATCTTGATATAAAATTTTTTTTTAATATAATTAACTGTTTATTATAATCATGATACCTTAAGCCATGTTTTTTAATAAATAGATATAAGATAACTAAATGAACTTTTTTTATTAAAAAGTACTTAAGATAAGGAAAAAAAAATGGCCACAGGAACAGTTAAATGGTTCAATCCTACAAAAGGTTACGGCTTTATTGAACCAGAAGGTGGAGATAAAGACGTTTTTGTACATATTAGCGCTGTACAAGCAGCTGGCATGAAGACTCTTGAACCTGATCAGAAAGTTGAATACGAACTTGAAGATGGAAAAGACGGTAAAGTTTCAGCAGGAAATTTAAAAGCTATCTAAAAGAAAAATACAAATTGCCTAAGTAAAATTTTTGAACTCAAATTTACATTGTACTAGTACATGAAAACTAATATATTTTTAAAACTTCTTACAAAAACCAATGATCCACTAAAAATGACATTATTGCTCAAAGCTCTTTTTACTTCTAAAGAGCTTAAAGAATTAGATAACCGTTTAAAGATTTTTCAAATGCTTCTTCAAGGTAAAAAACAAAGACAGATATCTCAAGACTTAGGAGTTGGAATTGCGACTGTCACAAGAGGTGCACAAGCATTTGAGAATGAAAAATTATTCAAAATTAAATCTGATATAATTGACATATTGAAAAGTGATAAAAAACATGACTAATAACTTAAATATACCTCCAAAAATTTCAATTGAAGGTAAGCCTAAATATATAAATATTGGAGATGAACACAATTTTTTTGAGTTATTTAGAAAAATTGAAAGAAATTTTGTTAACTGCTTTCTATTTGAGTCCTTGGGAGAAGAAAGTAATATCTCTCGCTATCACATTTTAGGATTTGATCCAAAGTATATATTACATTCTGAAAATAATAATCAATTAGTATTAGAGAATACTAAAAACGGAGACATATATAAATATGATTGTGAAAACCCTTATTTAAAATTGAGGGATGTTGTACCTCAAAATATAATTTCTAGGAAATATGCCGGTGGATTAGTTGGGTTTATAAGTTATGACAGTATAAATTATTTTGAAAACTCCTTAAACATTAAAAAAAACAAAAATTTTGAAAGCTTTAAATTTGGAGTTTATCTTGATGGATTAATTTACGACCAAATGACTGGAGAAATTTTTTACTATTATTATGAAGATAACAGAATTCAAGAAATTACAAAAATTCTAAATCATTCATATTCATTTAATAAAGGAGTAAAAACAAAATTTATTAAGGATTCCATCAGTAAAGATGAGCATAGAAAAACTGTCCTAAAAATAAAAGAAGATATAAAAAAAGGATTGATTTTTCAATGTGAAGTTGGGTTTAAAAGTCATTATGAAATAAATGGTGACTTAACTGAAATTTATTTAAAATTAAGGTCACTAAACCCCTCACCACATATGTATTTTATGAAATTTGATGACCAGGTAATAATTGGAGCCTCTCCAGAGCTGCTTTTCAGACTTAGAAATGGCGAAATGGAAACTTTTCCCCTGGCTGGAACAACTAAAAGAGGCAAAAATAAATCTGAGGACCTTAAATTAGCAAGAGAATTACTCAATGATCATAAGGAAATAGCAGAGCATAATATGTTAGTGGATTTACATAGAAATGATTTGGGAAAAGTTTCCAAATTTGGAACGGTAAAAGTAAGAAATTTAATGGACATAAAAAAATATTCACATGTTCAACATATTTCCTCAGAAATTGTTGGGATAATTGATGAGAAAGAAGATATGTTTTCAGCTTTAGCATCTAACTTTCCAGCTGGAACTCTTTCAGGGGCTCCAAAAATTGAAGCTATGAAAATTATTAACGAAATTGAAGACGAAGGTAGAGGTCCTTATGGTGGAGCTATTGGGCAATTTAGTTTTAATGGAGATTGTACATTTGCAATACCAATTAGGTCAATTTTTATCAAAGGAAATAAAGCATATGCGCAAACTTGTGGAGGAAACGTATACGACTCAGATCCAGAAAAGGAATACTTAGAAATTGAAAGAAAGTTAGCCGCTATGAAAACAGTGTTAAACTCATTTGAAGAAAAATAAGAATATGAAAATATTAATCATTGATAATTATGATTCCTTTACTTTTAATTTATACCAGTATTGTGGTGAAATCCTCAATAAACTCTTTATATCTGATCAATTTAACATAATTGTTAAGAGAAATGATGAATTGACATTAGAAAATATCAATATGATTAATCCAGATAAAATAATTATATCCCCGGGACCTGGATCACCAGAAAATAAAAAATATTTTGGTGTTTGTAACGATATCATTTTAAAGATAGGGCCTCGGATACCTATTCTTGGTATTTGTTTAGGTATGCAGGGTATTTGCCACTCATTTGGTGGAAAAATAATTCAAGCTAATGAGCCAATGCATGGTAAAACCTCTTTTTTACTCCACGACCAAAAGGGAATTCATAATAAAATTCCACAAAACATTGAAATTATGAGATATCATTCATTGATAATTGATAAGAAGTCCCTTCCAAAGTGCTTTATTATTAATGGAATTTCTCAAGAATTTGATAATGTCAATTATGTACTAGATACAAAAAAGATTCCTTTAGAAAGTGATATCATGGCTATATCTCATAATAAATATCCTATTTATGGAATCCAATACCATCCGGAATCATTTGCTAGTGAGGGAGGCAAAGAAATATTAGGAAATTTCCTATTAAATTTATGAGAGGAATGCTATGAAATCTAAAATGATTAAAATTTATGAACAGGGTCCTGTTAACGTATTAAAGATAGAAGAAAGTGAAGTAAACGCATTAAGCCAAGATGAAGTTTTAATTGAACACTCCTATGTAGGTTTAAATTTTATTGATATCAATCAAAGAAATGGAACTTACCCATTAAAAACTTTACCATCTATAATGGGTATGGAGGGATCTGGAATAATTGTAGAAACAGGGCCAAACGTTACTAAATTTAAAGTTGGTGATAAAGTTACACATTGCATGAATTTAGGTTCTTATTCTCAATTCATGAAATTAAATCAAAATAGAGTGATTAAGCTCAACCAAGAAGTAGATCTTAAAATAGCTGCTGCATCAACATTACAGGGTCTTACAGCACAATATCTAGTTAATGAATCATTCAAATTAGAACAGCATCATACCGCTCTCATCCATGCTGCAGCAGGTGGTGTTGGACAAATTCTATGTCAGTGGGCAAAAAATATAGGAGCCAAAGTTATTGGAACTATTAGCACTAAGGAAAAAGAAGACATAGCAAAGCAAAATGGCTGCGATTATACTATTAATTATCTTAAAGAAGATTTTGTAAAAAAAACCTTAGAGTTCACAAGTAATAATGGAGTAGATGTAATATATGACTCCGTTGGGAAAGACACATTTCTAAAAGGTATAAGTTGCCTTGCTCCTAAAGGAAGAATAGTTAGTTTTGGAGTATCGTCAGGTCCTATTGAACCAATTAACATAAATAAGCTGAGATCATTTTCAGGATCGGTTGTAACAGGTGGATTAAACACCCACATCAAGGATAGTGATGTAATGCAAAAAAATGCAGATATATTTTTTAAAATGATTACAAATAAAGATATTAAAATTAATATAGACAAGATTTATTTTATTGACGATATCCAAGAAGCACAATCAATGCTTGAAAAAAGACTTTCCAAAGGTTCGATTGTTCTAAAATTTTAATAAAAATAGTTAAACTTATTTTAAATAAATTGTTATAGAATATTTTAAAAATAATAAATTTTTCGGAGAAATTTAATGCTTAATTTAGGTTTGTTTATGATGCCCCTTCATCCTGCAAACAAAGACGTTACAGTTTCTTATGAAGAAGATAGGCAATTAGTTATCTTAGCAGACAAGCTAAATTTTACTGAAGCATGGATGGGTGAACACTATAGCTCAACCGCAGAACCAGTAACCTCTCCGTTAATTTTCCATGCATCACTAATATCCGAAACTAGGAATATTAAGTTTGGAACTGGAGTAATATCCCTTCCTCAACAACATCCAGCAGTAGTAGCAGGCCAAGTTAGCTTGTTAGACCATTTATCAAAAGGAAGAGTTATCCTTGGTGTTGGGGCTGGCGGCCTGGTCAGTGATTGGGAGCTCTTTGATAATATGGATGGTCGCTCTAGGGCTTTAACGATGATTGAATCAGTGGAAGCTATTATTAAATTTTGGGACAATAAAGATACTTACAATTATAAGGGTGAGTTTCTTGACATTTCTCTGACTAAAAATGTTGTGAGTGAGTTAGGGATTGGAAAATTTATTAAGCCATTCCAAAAGCCATACCCAGAGATAGCAGTATCTCTTAAAAATCCAAACTCAATGACTGCTAAATTAGCTGGACAAAAAGGCTGGATTCCTATTTCAGGTAACTTTGTAAATGCTCAAGATATTGCAACTCACTGGCCAACATATAAAGAAGCTGCCCAAGAAATTGGTAAAAATCCAAGTTATGATAAATGGCGTGTAGGCAGAAGTGTTCTCATTACTTCATCTGATAACGAGGCAAAAGAAATTTTAGATGACCCTATGGGTGTCTTTACTAATTATTTCCTCTACTTAAACTCTGTTTCTAAACTAGCTTCCGGCACACCAGGAAATGATATTAATTTGCAAAATGAAATACCTGATGCAATGCAAAAAGCAAAAGACTTAATCATAGTTGGTAGTGAACAAACTGTAACAGAAAAACTTATTCATTTTATTGATACAGTTGGACCTTTTGGCACTTTACTTTTAACTGGGCACGATGTTGGAGAAAAAAAACAATTGTGGGAAAATTCTTTTTCAACAATGTCGAATAAAATACAACCAATCCTCAATAACTATATAAAACAAAAATTTTAACTTGAAACCTAGTTATTTTGGCATCATTTTTTGAAATGGAAACCTATAAGTTTTCAAGGTGAATTCATTATTTCTAGATCTTTTATCCACCGGGTCTTCTTTAACAATTTCGCCCATCTGGGGCACACCAGATCTTTCAGCATTTCTTTTCGCTTGATCTAAAGATTCTTCATTTTGTTCTGTATGCGGAAATTTAAATAACTTATTTATTCCATCTTTCACGGCCCATAAAACAATAAACCGCTCTCCTTTTTCATAAATAACTGCGTGATGCTCATAAACAAATTGTTCAGGTGGCCTATCATACATTGGTCTACCAATAAATTCATGATTTGTATAAAAGCTTAGCCAAATAGCAACAAATATTACCGGCACTGTCAGAAATCTTTGCCAAACATTTCTAGTAAAAAATGGTAAACAACAGAGTGCACCAGCAAACGACCAAATTAACATTAGTTGCCCAGAGCTAATTGAAAAATCTAGCATTATATTCCACTTCCTTTTCTTATTACTTCACCATCAATAATAAGTTCATTTGTTGGGTCTACGTGTACAATACCATTATAATCGACCCTAAACTTAAATGCAGGAAGTTCTTGCCCCTCAGCACTGAACAATAACTTTTTTGTGTACTCTTCTTTATAAGGATTTACTTTAAGTAATTTTACGGTGGCGTGAGTAAGTGGGGCAGGAAATTTTCTAGCATTATAAAAATGTATAGTTACCAAATATGATCTAGCTTCAGGAGTCCTAATAGCTACAACTTCTCTATTTTCCTTAAGATAAACTGTTTTCCCATTTTGATCCACATAAGTGTCATTCACGGTACCTAAATCATCTCTTTCAAGATGTATCAAAGCATCATCCGGTCTCCTAAAACTTACAACATGCCCCATATTATCTTTAACCCAAATATCTAAATCAAAAGGCTTTTCCCCATCCCATTCAAGCTCAATGAAATATTCAGCCTTAGGCTTAATTGTTTCCTTTTTAGCTATTGGATTAATTAGTAGGAAAGCTAACATAAATAAAAAAACAAAACCTATTAACATATTAAATAATAGGTCGATGAAACCAAATGAAGATCTATATCTAGGATCACTCATAATTAGAATTATTCTCTAAAATAACCATTTGAATTTTAGTTAATACGCTCCCTACTAAACCAGCAAGTGTTGTGCATAAAGCAGTACTCATACCCAGAGCCATATTCGAAATAACCTTTTGAACATTCTCAACGTTACTTACATCTAAGTTATCAAAAGCTGAACTTAACATTAATAAAAAACCCGCAACCGTTCCAATCAAGCCAAGAGTTACCATAGTCTCTGATGCAAACCAGATATAGTTACTAAGAGTTTTATAATTATTTACAGATTTAAAGCTTAAAAAACCGGCTGCAATTGATGCTGCTATAAAAATTATAATTATTATAAAGCTAATTTTTGTTTGGTCTGCCTCATATAACTTATTAAACCAACCATAAGTAAAAATTAATATTGCAGCAAAAGACACAGTGACAAATTGAATCCACCATAATAAAAAAGCTTTAGACAAAATATTTACTCCTTCAAAAAATTAATAGTTTTAATGTCGTTTATTATCTCACGTAACTGGTCTTTTTTTGATCCCAACCTAGCATTAATTTTATCATTCACACCCTTCCAAATTATATATGCATTTTTAAGCGCATCAGCTCCTAAGGGAGTTATATTTATCAAAATTTCTCTTTTATCCTGCCCAGGTTTTATACGAATAAAGTTTAATTTTTGAATAACATTAAGATTTCGACCTATAGTACTTCTATTTTGGTGAAGAAATTTATTAAGTGTATTTAGATTTGTTTGTTTTAATAGAGATATATATTTAAGAAGAACAAATTGAGTAATATTTAAGCCAGTACTTTTTAAAGATTTATTATAAATAGAAGTAAAATGTGAGGCTGAGCTTCTTAACAATCCGCAATTACAATCTTCATTAAAATCCATAATTATGGGTATATACCCTTTATTCTTAATATCCAAACTAAAATATAAAAACTACTAACCACTTGCCACAAAGGTGACACATTGTTTCTTTTAAGGGAATAATTATGTTACAATTATGTTAAATGTTTCTATTTTGGAAAGAATGAAATTCCA
>CAKZQZ010000054.1 GCA_937142855.1 uncultured Alphaproteobacteria bacterium
AAGATTGCTTTTCCTCAAAAATCTATTCATGAAATAAATAAACTTACAAGGCAACACTGGTTTATGCTTGGGCAAACCATTGGAGAAATGCCTCATATAAATCACCTAATAAAAATAGGTCGATTGGAAACTGATGGTCTGGAAAAAATCAAAACAGGACCAGCTATTCTTGTGGGCGCTCATATGGGCAATTGGGAGTTTCTTTTAAGGGTTGGAGATCTAGCAGACAGACGTGCTGGTTACGTGTTTAGACCCATCAATAATTGGATATTAAATAAAATACAAATCCACAGGAATAAAGATGCTAATGCTGATTTCTATAGGAAAGGTCGTTTAGCAGCTATTGGTATGGCAAGCAAACTTAAATCTGGAGAAGTTGTAGGTTTAACCGGAGATCAATTATTAAGAGAAGGTATTATGGTTCCTTTTTTTGGGACAAAAACACCAACCCCACAAGCAGCTGCGGTTATGGCTCTAAAATGGAATGTACCAATTTATATGGTTAGAATAGAACGTTTTAAGGGAATGAAATTTAAAATGACCATTGAAGACAAAATTAAAATTCCTAAGAATCTTGATAAAGAAAAAGCTATCTACACAATTACAAAAATGATTTCAACTAGAATAGAAGAATGGATCATAGATAAACCAGAACAATGGCTATGGGCTCACAGACGATGGGGAAAATAATTAAACAAAATAAATGACAACTTAAAATAACATTTTAATAGTTTTTTTTGACCAGTTAATAGTTTAATTAATCTATTTTTGCAGAACGAGTTTCGTCTGCAAACTTAATCTTTACGTTAGAATTTTTAGCGACTTCACTGCTTAATTTTATTGCCTTGCCATCATTGTCCATAACAAGAGCAAAACCTCTATCAAGTACTCTATTAAAGCTTGATGCTTCTAATAATTGGCTTAATGAATTTAACTTTGTACCTTTGCTTGTTATTACGTTTTCTAAATAATTATTAAACCTCGTATCCAAAAGATGAATTTTAGAATCAAGATTATTAATAAGTACTTTTGGAGGAGTAAGTTTTTGAGTATACTGCACAATTTTATTTTTTTGTTCTGTAAAAATAGTCTTAAATAAATTTTCAATATCTTTAAAAACAAAATCTAACTTTTGGTTTTTAGTATCAAAAATTTGGTCTGGTTTTCCTAGGAGCCTTATTAAACTGTTAAGCCTATCTTTATTATTATTCATCTTATTAAAAAATGATGTTTTAAGTCTTAAATCTAACTCACTAATCCTTGCTCTAAGCTCTTCTCTAACTGGAACTGACTTTTCTGCTGCTCCTGTTGGTGTTGGCGCTCTTAAATCTGAAACAAAATCAATTAATGTTGTATCTGTCTCATGACCGACAGCAGATATAACGGGGATAGAACTATTGAAAACAGCTCTAACCACAATCTCTTCATTAAAAGACCAGAGGTCTTCCAGGCTCCCTCCTCCTCTTGCAACAATTAATAGGTCAGGTTTTTTAACAATTGTTTGGCCAGACAATTCGTTAAATTTATCAATTGCGTTAGCTATTTGTGTGGCAGATCCCTCTCCTTGAACTGCAACTGGCCAAACATAAACATGACAAGGGAAACGATCAGATAATCGATGCAAAATATCTCTTATCACCGCTCCTGAGGGACTGGTAATAACTCCTATTCTTTCAGGAAGATACGGTATTGGTTTTTTATGTTCTTGTTTGAATAAACCTTCTGCTAAAAGCTTTTTTCTTCTATCTTCAAGCATTTTGAGAAGTGCACCTTCTCCCGCAACCTCCATGCTTTCTACAATAATTTGATATTTTGATTGTCCCGCAAAAGTTGTTACTTTACCAGTACAAATAACTTCCATACCCTCTTCTGGCTTTATAGATAACCTAGGCATAGTATATTTCCAGATGATCGCTGCAATAGTTCCATCTATATCTTTTAAAGTAAAATAAACATGACCTGAACCAGGAAAAGATGGCCTGGAAATTTCACCTCTAATGCGAACATAGCTAAAATTTGTCTCAACTAATTTTTTAATTACATGAGAAAATTCACCAACAGAATAAACCGGATTATTTGTATTATCTTCCATCAATAATCATTAAATTTTATATTTATCATAATTTAATACTATGGCATATTCTACCAAACCTAAAGCTTTTTGGAGTAAATAATTTATGAATATTTTAGTAGTAGGCGGAGGTGGAAGAGAACATGCAATCGCTTATTCATTGTCTAAATCTCCATTAGCCAAAAAATTAATTGTTGCTCCTGGTAATCCAGGGATTGAGGCATTTGCCGAATGTTCTTCAGTAGCCGCAGATGATATTGATGGACAATGTAAATTAGCAAAAGAAATGAATGCAGATATTGTTTTCATAGGACCAGAAATACCATTGGTTCTTGGCTTAAAGGATAAATTATCTGATTTAGGCATAAATGCATTTGGACCAACAAAAAAAGCTGCACAATTGGAAGGATCAAAAACCTTTTCAAGAAATTTCTGTAAAAAAAATAATATTCCACAACCTCATTTCAAATATTGTAATGACCTGGAAACTGCTAAAAAACAAATTGAATTGTTAAAAGGATACTGTGTTGTAAAAGCAGATGGTCTTGCAGCCGGCAAAGGTGTTGTTGTATGTGACACAGCTGAAGAAGCCATAGCAGCCTCATCTCAAATGTTAGAAGAAAATATTTTTGGCGATGCTGGAAAATCTATTCTAATAGAAGAGAGAATAACTGGCATTGAGGCAAGTATATTTGCTGTTTCAGATGGTGATACGGCAGTTATTCTTGGAACAGCACAAGATCACAAGAGAGCTTATGACAATGATCAAGGTCCCAATACTGGAGGTATGGGAGCTATATCTCCAGCACCTGCCCTAGATGAAGAATTGAATAAAAACATTTTTGATAATATTATAAAACCTACAATTGATGGCATGAAATCCGATGGGAACCCTTATGAAGGTATTTTGTACGCTGGCATCATGCTTACTGAAAACGGACCTAAAGTTATCGAGTTTAATTGTCGTTTTGGAGACCCAGAAACTCAAGTGGTGCTTCCACGTCTTAAGACTGATCTTGTAGAAATAGTTAATGCCGCAGTATCAAAAAAATTACAAGATATGTCTATTGAGCTTATTAATGACACAGCCATTACTGTAGTATTAGCAAGTAAAGGTTACCCAGGTAAATTCACAAAAAGCCTTGAGTTACCATCTCTAAATCCAACGCTCAACAAAAAAGACATATCGGTATTCCATTCTGGAACTTCTAAAAATGAAGACGGCAAACTTATCTCTAATGGTGGAAGAGTTTTATCCATAACTGCTACTGGAAAAAATGTTCAAGACTGTAGAAATAAGGCATATGATGCAGTTGAAAAAATAAATTGGAATGAAGGTTTTTATAGAAAAGATATAGGTAAGTTATAATTTATCTGAGTGTTTTAAAAAATTTTTTTAGCATTATTTCTGATTTATCAGCAGAAAAACCAGAGTAAATTTCTATATTATCGTTGTTTGAAAAAATTTTTGGTCCATTGTCAATGGCTCCACCTTTTTTATCCTCTGCACCGTAATATAGCCGACTTATTCTAGCTTGTTTAATTATACTCGCACACATTGCGCAAGGCTCTAAAGTAACCCAAATATCACAACCTATTAGAAATTTTTTGCTAGTAACCTTTAGTGCTTTTTCTATCACTAATTTTTCTGCATGACATAATGGATTATTTTTAGTTTCAACTAAATTATGTGCTTTTGCGATTACTTGACCTTCACTATTTACAATAACTGCTCCAACTGGCACTTCTTTTTTATTTTTTGCCTTAATGGCCTCAGCTATAGCCAATTGCATATAGTCCATTGGATCGACCAAAGATTTCATCCTTAATAGTTAGAAATATTGCTAATAATTGTTAAAGTCTATAATACAACAATATGAAAAATTCTTTTAAAAAAAATAATGAAACTAGCTTGAAATCAGAAGTAACTTCTTCTGAACCAGAAAGAATAGCGAAAGCCATAGCAAGATCTGGGTTATGTTCCAGAAGAGAAGCTGAGAGATGGATACTTGATGGTAAGGTTAAAGTTAATAATAAAATTTTAATAGAATGTGGAACTAAAGTTACCTCAGGTGATATTATTGAGGTAAATGGGCAACCATTACCAAATAAAACTATAACTAAGCTCTGGTTATATCATAAACAAAGAGGGTATCTGGTTACTAATAATGATCCTGAGGGTAGATTGACAATTTTTGATCAATTGAAAAAAAAAACTGATAATAGGTTTATTTCTGTTGGTCGTTTAGATATGGATTCTGAAGGGCTTTTGTTGCTTACTAATGACGGTGATTTGGCAAGAAAACTTGAATTACCATCAACTGGCTGGCTTCGTAAATATCGAGTAAGAGTACATGGATACGTTATTGCAAAAGACCTTGAGCCATTAAAAAATGGTATTACTGTTGATGGTATAAAATATGGTAGGATAGATGCATCTTTAGATAGACAACAAGGAAGCAACGCTTGGCTTACTCTCAGCTTCAGGGAAGGGAAAAATAGAGAAATTCGTAAAGTTATGAATCATCTTGGTTACAACGTAAACCGCCTAATTAGAATTTCCTTTGGACCATTTAATTTAAGAAACCTTCCATCTGGTGAGCTTGAGGAAGTTAAGCAAAGGGTTTTAAATGATCAATTAGGTTTAACAAAACCAAAAAAACAAAATAAAATTAAATAATATTATACAGACATATTAGAAATGAGAGTAATTGGAGGAAAATTCAAGGGATTAAAGCTAATGCCCCCTAACGATTTAGGGATAAGGCCAACATCAGATAGATTAAAAGAAGCACTCTTTTCAATCTTAGAATCAAAAAAATATAATATAAACATTAACAATTCTAGTGTGATTGATATATGCAGTGGAACGGGAGCACTTGGTATTGAAGCGTTATCTCGAGGGGCTAATAAAATTTATTTTATTGATCAAGAGACTAAGTCCATTCAAATAATTCAGAAAAACATTTCTAAATTAAAAATCAATAATGAAGATAAAATTTTTATAAAAGTAATAAAGGATAAGTCAACAAAAGCTCTAAAAAAAATAAATCATGTTTTTGATATTGTTTTAATAGATCCCCCCTACAAAACAAAAATCATTGAAGAAACTTTACAAGATTTAAAAAATTATAATTTGATTAAAACTCATAGCTATATATTTGCTGAAAGTAGCAATGCGGAAATATTTGATTTTAATGGTTATGAGTTATTGGATACCAAAAAATATGGCAAGTCAAAGTTAACAATTTTAAAATTAATAAACTCAAGTTCTATTGAATAATTTTTCGATGTCTTTTAATGAAAGGCTAATAGAAGTAGGTCTTCCATGGTTACATTGACCAGAATTAGGCGTTCTTTCCATCTCCCTTAGTAACTGGTTCATTTCATTTTCGTTAAGACTTCTTCCAGATCTTACAGATCTATGACATGCAATGTTTCCTAATATCAAATCTATTTTTGCATGATAAGAAGTGGGCAACCCAGTCGAAGATAAATCATCACCAAGATCAATAATTATTTGTTTTATATCTGCATCGCCTATCAAAGCAGGAACCTCACGAACAATTATCATGCCTTCACCAAAAGGCTCAATAATAAACCCAATATCAGACAATAATTCAACATTCTCCAAAATCATTTCCAAAGGAGTAGGAGCAAGGTTTATAACTTCTGGTAAAAGTAATATTTGTTTTTCCAATGATTTATTTTCTCGTGCAGCCTTCATTTTTTCTAAAACTAATCTTTCATGAGCTGCATGCTGATCTACTATTACAATGCCTTCAGAATTCCTTGATATTATATAATTTTTGCTGAATTGCGCCAACGCAACACCTAATGGAAAATCATCATTTTGATCAATGACCTGTTGCTCTTCAAAATTATCAGTTTCTTTAATTGTTTTAATTGAAGGTTCTAAATCATTATTACTAAAAAAATTTTCATTATTTCCAAAATTATCCTTAAGCTTTATCTGGTTATAAGTATTAAACTTCTCAACAGCTTGTTTCGATATCTCACTAGTAGTTTGACTAAAACTTATATTTAACTCTCTACTTATTGAACCGACAATTAAGCTTCTAATAATAGCATTATCTTCAAATCTTACTTCCGTTTTACCCGGGTGAACATTAACATCAATAAATTCAGGTGGAACTTCTATATATAAACAAAATACAGGAAATCTACCTTTAGGAAGAGTATCTCGATATGCTGCCCTAATAGCGCCTGATAAATTTCTATCTTGAATAGACCTTCCATTAATAAATAAATATTGTTGGCTATAATTGGACTTATTTAAAGTTGGCAAACCTATAAAACCATTTATTTTTGCAAAACCTTGATTCTTAATAGCTTTGGAGTTTTTTATTTTTATTGCTTCATCAGCAAAATTTTTTCCTAATATATTTCTAATTCTATTCAAAAAGGACTTGTTTGTGTCTCGTTCGTTTTCAGGCTTTATATTTAATAATTCGCGACCATCTGCTTGTAATCTAAACCCAATAAGAGGATTAACCAATGCTTGTTTTAGAACTATCTGATGACAATAACTTCTCTCTAGATTTGAAGATTTGAGAAACTTTAAACGTGCAGGTGTGGCATAGAATAAATTTTTAACAGATATGATAGTTCCTATCTGCCTTGATGATGGATATATTTCATCAAAATTTCCTGCCGCTACGTCTAATGCCCACGCATCATTAGAGTTTTTTGACTTTGTTTGAATATTCAACTGGCTTACTGCGGCAATTGAAGGCAAAGCTTCACCTCTAAACCCTAAAAAATTTATTTTATTTAGATTATTAGTTGGAAGTTTTGAAGTAGCATGTCTTTCAACAGCTAAGCCTATGTGATTTTTTTCAATCCCTATTCCATTATCAGAAACTGATATTAAACTTTTACCGCCGTCGTCTAGTACAATGTCAATTTGTGTGGCGTTAGCGTCAATAGAGTTCTCAATTAATTCTTTTAATGCTGAAGCAGGTCTTTCTACAACCTCACCAGCAGCAATCTGATTAATAAGATTTTCAGGAAGCCTTCTTATTTCCATAACAGGTTCCGTTTTACTTTATTAGAACAGACTTTCCAGAATTTTTCTCAATAGCCGGTGAAGGTGTTGAATTAATATTTTGTCCTAATGATTTATTTTTTCTTATTCTCAAAGCTTCTTTTTTAGCATCTATTACAACACCTGTTTCTGGGACTTGTCCAAATAATATATCTATGCCTCTTCTCTCACTTAAAGAAATACCTAGTGTTTCTTCATCAACTAACTTTCTAATATCTTTAGGTATTTTCTTATCATCAAACAAATCTGCAAAGCTTGATACCTGATTAGTTTCTTTAACATTAATTTCACTACTAAGATTAAAATCATTCTCAGTCTTTAATGTATCATTATTTTTAAACATATCAGGATCTATATTATATCCAGGTGGAACAATAAGGGATGGGGTCATAGCAACAGAAAACTCATCCGGTATCACTTTTTCCTTACCTACGGCTTTCCTAAAATCTGAACAGCTAGATAAAGACATACCTAAGGGAATTAAAAAAACAAATATTGTAAGAAATTTATTTTTCATAATAAGAACTTTCAGATGTAAAAAATTGACTAAAAAGGAACACACATGCTCCAATAAAAATTATTGTATCAGCAAGATTAAAAGCTGGCCAGTGTAAATCGTCAACATAAAAATCTATGAAATCCACGACTTTACCATATAATATTCTATCAATTGCATTGCCTATTGCGCCACTAGCTATTAATACAAAGCCTAATGATGAGTATTTTGGTAATTTAAATGAGGAAAATATTAACCAAAAACTTACTAAAAAAGCAAAAGCGGTAAATCCATACCTTCCAATTTCTCCTGAATCTTGAAAAAAGCCAAATGAAATTCCACTATTCCATACAGGTGTCATTGAAAGAAAGGGTGTTAATTGTATCGATTGAGCTTCAATGAAAAGATTTTTAATTGCCCATAATTTTGTTATATAATCCAGAGCAATGAAAGTTATAAAAATTAATAAAAGATTAAATATACCTATGTTTTTTTTCATTTATTTTTTTTGAGAACACCAGTACATCTATTACATAACTCAATTTCATCTTTTACTTCCTTAACGATTTTCCAGCACCGCTGACATTTACCACCAGAAGCAAGTTCTATTTGTACAGAGAAATTAGTTTCGTCAATTTTACTATTAATATTTGTTTCTACCTCAGAACAAATGAAGACATCTGGTAGATTTATGTCACTAAGTTTGTTTAGTGTATTTTCATCAGCTTCAATAATAACTTTAGCTTGCAGACTAGAACCTAACAAACCTTCTTTTCTTTTTTCTTCAATAGCCGTCGTAACAACAGATCTTAATTCTCTAATTTCTGTCCATTTTTTTCCAATCAGACTATTTTCCCATATTTTTTCAGCTTTGTAATAGGTCTGTAAATGAACTGAATTTTCTTTATCATTATACCTGCTTTGCCAAGCCTCCTCAGCTGTAAAGCATATTATTGGAGCCAACCACGTTGTAAGTGATTGAAATAAAATATCCATGACTGTTCTACAAGATCGTCTGTCAATCCCATTTAACTCTTCACAGTATAAAGTGTCTTTTCGAATATCGAAATAAAATGCTGATAAATCTATTGTACAAAAATTATGAATGTCTAAGTAAATGTCATGTAAATTAAATTTCTCAGTATTCTCTTCAATTTTTTTACTTAGTTCCGATACCCTGTGTAAAACCCATTTCTCCAACTCTGGCATTTCAGAAAAATCAACTTTTTCCTTTTCATCAAATTCCTTTAAAGCGCCTAAAAGATATCTGAGTGTATTTCTTAATCTTCTGTAATGATCAGAGTGTCTTACTAGAATTTCTTTACCAATCCTAAGATCGTCATAATAGTCTGATCCAACTACCCATAACCTTAATATATCAGCACCAAATTCATTAATTACTTTTTGAGGAGCAGTTATATTACCTAGAGATTTCGACATTTTACGACCTTGCTGATCTAAAACAAAGCCATGAGTTAAAACAGCATCATAAGGAGCTCTTCCTCTAGTTCCACAACTTTCAAGTAAAGAAGAGTGAAACCATCCTCTATGTTGATCTGTACCTTCTAAATACAATGAAGCTGGCCAAAACATGTCATCCCTATCTTCTAAAACAAAGGCATGAGTTGAACCAGAGTCAAACCATACATCAGCTATGTCTTTTACAGCTTCAAAATCATCAGAATTATATTTTGAGCCAAGAAAATAGGATGCAGGTTTTTCAAACCAAGCATCTGCACCATCGGTCTTAAATGCATCAACAACCCTATCAATCACCTCTTGGTCTCTTAGGGGTTCTTGAGTTTTTTTATTAACAAATATTGCTAAGGGAACACCCCATGCTCTTTGTCTTGAAATACACCAATCTGGTCTATCTTCAATCATTTTTGTTAGTCGATTTTCTCCTTGTGGTGGATAAAATGTAGTTTCCGACAAAGATTTTAGAGCTGTACTTCTTAATTGATTTGTCTCCATTGATATAAACCATTGAGGTGTTGTTCTAAAAACAAGTGGTGCTTTAGAACGCCAGCTATGAGGATAAGAATGATTTAATGTTCCTCTTCCAATTAAAGCATTATGTTCAGACATTATATCTGCAATTTTTTCATTATCCTTTAAAACACGAAGACCTCCTAGCAGAGGTAAATCAACATCTAATATACCATTATCAGATACTGTTTCAGGTATTGGTAATTTATTTTTCTTACCCAGTTCAAAGTCATCTGCACCATGTCCAGGAGCAATATGAACAAAACCTGTTCCTTGATCTGTTGTAACAAAATCTGCTTCTAATAGAGGAACGTCATGATCATAACCATGTTTACTTAAAGGGTGTGATAAAATTGAACCTTTGAAATCACTTCCTTTTAAGCTATCTATGATATTATAACTTGATATTGATAATTCTTTTACCACTTCGTCTAACAAATCTTTGGCTATTACTATTTTATCACCAGTCTTCGCCAATGAATTTTCATCTACTGTAGTAATTTCTATAAGAGAATATTCAATATTCTCTCCATAAGCCACAGCTCTATTTCCTGGCATAGTCCATGGCGTTGTTGTCCAAATTATTATTTCATAATCGGATAATTTTTTTAAAGGTGTGCTTTTAACAGGAAATCTAGCAAATATAGTGGTACTTATATGATCATGATACTCAATTTCTGCTTCGGCAAGGGCTGTTTTTTCAACAGGAGACCACATTACAGGCTTGACACCTCTATAAAGACTTCCATTCATCAAAAATTTTCCAATCTCAGACATTATAATTGCCTCAGATTCATATTTCATTGTTGAATAGGGATTCTCCCAATTACCATAAACACCTAATCTTTGGAATTCCTCGGACTGAATATCCATCCACTTAGCTGCAAAATCTCTACATTCTTTTCTAAACTCTACTACAGGTATGTCATCCTTATTCTTTTTCTTTTTTCTATAATTTTCTTCTATTTTCCATTCAATTGGCAAACCATGACAATCCCAACCTGGAACATAATTGGCGTTTTTACCTAGCATAGATTGAGATCTATTTATTACATCTTTGATTATTTTGTTTAGAGCATGACCAATGTGCAAATTTCCATTAGCGTATGGGGGGCCATCATGAAGAATAAATGGTTTTGCAGACTTTCTCTGTTCTCTCAGTTTATCAAATAGTTTTGTTTCTTCCCACAATTTTAAGATTTGTGGTTCCTTTGTAGGTAACCCAGCTCTCATCGAAAAATCTGTTCTTGGTAGAAAAACGGTTTCTTTATAATCTGTCATCAATCTTCTCTATATCATCTAATAAAATATATCACTTAAAGAGCTTTAACCTAATTATTAATGGTTTAATTCCATAAACTAGCTTTTTTATGAAATTTCCTAGCCTCTTTTGTATCAAACTCAATCTGTTTTTTTAAATCAGATAGAGAATTGAATTTTTTCTCAGGTCTTAAAAATTTTATAAGCTCAACCTTTATTCTCTTTCCATAGATATTAATATCTGAGCTATTATTATTAAGATCAATTATGTGTGTTTCTAAATTTATATTTTCTCCAGAAACCGTAGGTTTTGTACCTATATTAGAAATAGAAGGCAACCAATCATTTTGTGTTTTACTATTTTCATACTCAATAACCTTTAATCTAGTGATGTAAACCCCAAGTGGAGGAACTAAGAAAAATTTCATATCAACATTGGCTGTTGGAAATCCAATTTCTCTACCTTTTTGTTTACCCTTTTCTACAACGCCTGTTATGCACCATTTTCTACCAAGAAGAGTATTAGCAATATCTAATTTTCCAGTTTGTAATAATTTTCTGATAGCTTGAGAGCTAATAACTTCAGTCTCTTTTTTTTGTATGGATTTAGTTTGTTTTAAATCTATTGATTCAAGTTCTAATCCTAAACTATTAGCAAAGGCTTTGGATGCTTCAATAGAACCTTCCCTATTTTTACCAAATTTAAAATTTGAACCAGCATACATTTTAGAAACTTTGAAATTTTTAATAAGGATTTCTGATAGAAATTCATTTGGACTACAATTTTGTAAATCCTCATTAAAATTAATTATAATTAAGTACTCAACACCAATTTGGCTAAGTAAATTTTGCTTTTCTTCAATATCCAGGAGTTTAAATGGTGTATTTTTTTTATTAAAAAAATCTCTTGGATGAGGCTCAAAAGTAACTACACCAAATGCCAAATTGTTTTTTTTTGATTTTTCTTTTACAGCTTCTAATAATTTAACATGACCTTGATGAATTCCATCAAAATTTCCAATTGCAATGGCTATATTTGTATTTATTTCTGCAGGTTGATCTCCAAATTTCCATTTTATAATTTTCATAGAAATGTTATAACCACAATAAGAATTCAAACTCAAGTTGATATATATTTGTTTACATAATTTATATAATTATTTTTGTTAAAAAAATATTAATTATATGGGATAGTATTTATACTAATTTTTTTATAAAACCAAATGGAGATTAACTCCTTGACCAATAAAATAGATGTCAACTTAGAAATAATTTCCAACCTTATTAATAGTTCAATTCAGATTGTTGTTTCTTATGCGGGACAAGTATTAGGAGCAACAATTATATTAATAATTGGCTTCTACTTAGCTGGCAAGTTAAGCAAATTAGTTCGAAAAAAATTAGGTGTGTTTGATAAAATTGATCCTCTTATAGTTCCTATTATTGGAAACATAATAAGATATGGCATTATAATTATCACTTTAATTGCTGTCTTAGGGCAATTTGGCGTTCAAACTACCTCAATCATTGCCGTTTTAGGTGCTGCTGGCTTAGCAATTGGTCTAGCATTACAAGGGACATTATCCAATGTAGCAGCAGGCGTAATGTTATTGTTACTGAGACCGTTTACTACTGGTGATTGGGTAGAAACTGGAAATGTTTCTGGAACAATAAGAGAAGTTGGTTTGTTTACCACAATTATTGACACATTTGATAATGTTTATGTTTCTATACCAAATTCAAGCATATGGAATAGCACAATTACCAATCACTCTCATTATGAGACAAGACGTATAGATGTTGATATTGGTATCCATTACGACACCAACCTTGATTTAGCATCAGAAGTATTGCTAAAATTAGCCGAAGATGAAAGAGTTTTAGACAAACCTAAAAAACCACAATTTTTGGTAATGAAATACGATGATAGCGCAATAGTTGTAAGGCTAAGGTTATATTCACATACAAAAGACTGGTACGCTGTATATACAGATTTGATGAGAAAACTTAAACCTGCCCTAGATGAAGCAGGCATTGAGATTCCTTATCCTCACAGAGTTATTGCATCATAAATTTATAAAATGGCTACTACAAAAAAAATTAATGATGGTTTCATCAAACTTACAAAGGATAATATTAGTAAGGGCCATTTAGGCGATAAAATCAAAAGCATAAGTGGAAGTGACAAAGTATTAACTACTGAAGAACTTTTACAAGCACGACGAAAAATTATTCCAGATAAAGGGATTGGTGAAGACATTTATATTTTTGCATACGGATCTTTATTATGGAATCCAACTGTAGATTATGAGGATGAATTTTTAGCTAAAGTTTATGGTTTCCATAGAAGTTTCTGTATGAAAACTAATTTAGGAAGAGGATCTTTTAAAAAGCCAGGGTTAATGTTAGGACTTGATAAAGGTGGTTCATGTCGAGGATCAGCATTTAAATTAAGAAATTCAGAAGCTATAAAAAATATTGATATATTATTTAGAAGAGAAATGGTAACTGGAGCATATAAGCCAAAATTATTAAAAACAATATTGGTAAATGGGAGAAAAGTTTTATCTCTAGCTTTTACTGTAGATAAAAAACACAAAAACTATTTTCAAGATAAAGAAATACAAACTAAGGCTAAAATGATTTCTAATGCACATGGATTTTTAGGCTCTTGTGAAGAATATTTTCAAAATACGCTAGAAAGTTTATCAGAGCTAAATATTGTCGATTCTGAAATGACTGCAATTTCTAATTACTTAAAAAAGAATTAATTTAAATCCTTTTTTATTAAATCTGATGCTTTCTCTGCTATCATCAATGTAGCAGCATTTGTGTTTCCTGAGGGCATTGTTGGCATAATAGAAGCATCAGCTATTCTAATACTTTCAAGACCTCTGATCTTAAGTGATGGACTTACGACTGCAGATCTATCAACTCCCATTCTACAACTCCCAATGGCATGATAAACAGTAGCTCCATTATTTTTTACAAAATTTAAAATTTCATTATCAGACTTTATATGTTCTCCAGGAAGAGTCTCACTAACTGACATTTTTTCAATATTAGAAGTTTTTAAAAGAGTTCTGCACATTTTAACTCCTTGTATTAAAAGATCTTGATCAATTTTCTCTTTTAAGTAGTTGGGTTGAATCATAGGGTTGTTTTTAATGTTATTTGAAGATGCTCTAACATATCCCCTACTTTGAGGTCTAGATTGCCACACACCACAAGTTATACCTGGATGATCCTGCAATTTTCCTATCATGCCTTCGGTATATGAAGCCGGTGTAAATACAAATTGTAAATCTGGAAAATCTATCTCTGGTGAAGACTTTAAAAATGCTCCTACATGAGCAGGGCTATATGATATTAAACCTCTCCTAAACATGAACCATTTCATAATTTCAAAAACTAATTTATAACCACTGGCTTTTTCATTTAAAGAATTTGGTAATTTAATTCTGTTAGCAACCCTTACAGCGTAATGGTCCTGCAAGCCCTCGCCTACACCCTTATTTTCATGGACAGGTTCAATACCTATTTGATTTAAATATTCTAAATTACCAATGCCTGAAACTTGAAGTAGATGCGGAGTACCAATAGCTCCCGCACATAAAATGATTTCTTTATTAGCATAAATTTGAAATTCTTTATTATCCCTTTCACAAATCAAACCAACAGCTTTTTTACCTTTAAATATAATTTTTAAAACTAAGGTATTTTTTTTAATATCTACATTTTTTCTTTTAATTGCAGTTTTCAAGAAAGCATCATATGCACTAAATCTAGCTCCATTCTTAATTGTACGCTGATAATAAAATATACCTTCTTGATTACCAGAGTTATAATCTTCTTGGGTTTCTATACCTAACTCTTTAGAACCTTTTATAAACTCTTCGCATATAGGATGTTTTTCAACAATATCGGACACAAATAATGGCCCATCTTTTCCTCTCGTATCTTCATTACCATTTTCTTTAAATTCTGATTTTTTAAAATAAGGCAGTATATCATCATATGACCAACCATGGTTTCCTAATTGAGCCCATTGATTGTAATCGTCAGGTTGGCCTCTGACGTAAAGATGTCCATTAATAGAACTTGAACCCCCAAACCCTTTCCCTCTTGGGAAAAAAATTTCTCTATTATTTACATTTGAACTTTTTTCAGTGTTAAAGCACCAGTTAAATCTTTTATCGTTTATAGTTTTAATAAAACCTGCTGGCATTTTTATGTATGGATGCTGATTACTTCCACCTGCCTCAATAACACAAATATTTATGTTTTTAATTTCAGACAAGCGATTTGCTATAACCGAACCAGAAGAACCAGAACCAACAACTATATAGTCATAATTTTGCATAATGTTTTTTTAAAAGCTCTCATTAATAGTTGATGTCTCTCCAGCTACCGTTGTTCTTACCATTAGCCTTTTCTCCACTTTACCTTTAATCGGGGTAGCTCTATGTAAAACTGCTCTATTATCCCACATGATTAAATCATGTGGTTCCCATACATGAGAATAAACAAGTTTTTGATCATTAGTATATTGCAAAATATTATTAAGAAGCTCAGCACTATCTTTCTCATTCATACCATCAACTTTACTACAATGGGCACCTAAATATAGAGATTTCCCATGTTTATTACTTTTTAGAACTAATTTTTGTTTAACTGGGGGTAATGCTTTTCTTTCTTGAGGGGTAACTAGATTTGGATCTATTTTAGACCTTCCATGTGAATAATCGTGCCAACAAACTTTATCTTCAATTATGAGTTTCAAATCGTCTGGCAAAGAATTATACACAGCTCTCATCGATAAAAACTCTGTATTTCCTCCTTTTGAAGGAATCATTTTTGCTGATAACAAAGACATTTTTGAAGGTATTTTTTTAAAAGAACTATCACTATGCCATTCTTGGTTGGCCAAATTATTTAATCTTTGTCTATCTGATGGAGGTACAATATTTCCATCTTCATCAAAATTACGAAGAATAATTAATTTAGAACCTGATCCATCAGTTCCTACTTTTGTTAATTCCAATTCTCCAAAGAATTCACTAAATCGTATATGTTCATCATCACTTATGTTTTGGTTTCTTATAATAACAACTGAGAACTCAGATAAAAGTTCTGAAATTTCATTTATAACTTTCTTATCTTGAATGTTAGTAACGTCTAAGTCTTTAATTTCAACCCCAATAAACGCTCCAAGTTTATTTATTTTCACCCTTGAACCTCCAAGAAAATAAAAAATTAAATTGTATTTTATATAGAAACAATCGTAGTAAAATATTATTAAATTTCAATACAAAGTAGCTTTACACTACAACGCTTGATCCCCTTTTAAAGTCTTTATAAACTTTAAGAAGATTTATCCATTCATCATGTTCAACTTTACTCATTAAACTTGTTCGGGCATCTATATAATCCCTCCAAGATTCAAAGAGAGTTTCAGAAGCTTGGAATTCAACGCGGTTTGGGCTTCTACGAATATTTAACCAACCTTCACTCTCACACTCATCAACAATAGATGATATAGCCTGCCTTGTGCTCCTTAATTCTCTTGCTACGGAAGCGATAGTATAAAATTCATTTACAGAAAATGCATAGTTACAAACTCTTGCAAAAACATTTTTAAGTGGTGTCGAATTAAAATATCTTTGCATTCTTGAGTTCACTCTATCAACTCTTGATTGATATACTTTTATTTCATGCAAGGATATAATTCTTACCATTTCCCTATAAATAGTGTCTTCGTCTATAAAATCAGGGATATTTGTGTCAGTATTTTTATTCATTATTTATCAACATTATTTTTTTATTTTGTTAGTCTTAATATTATTGTTTTAATCAAAACATAATAAAGCTAAATATAATAGAATGGAAAAAGACTTAAATATTAATAGTGACGTAAAGTCACTAAAATTAAATATTTTAAAAGAAAATTTAAAACAAGACTGGAACCTTGATACTGACTTATGGAATGAAGAATTTCCACATGATTACAGGTTTGAAGACACTTACCTACAATTAAGTTTTGTTTTAAGAGACTTTAATATTGATGAGTTAAAACACCTAATTTCTATTACAAATATTTTTGATATAAAAAATTATAATCATGATGTTGCAACATTAATAAATAATTTTGTAAGAAGTTGTGTTGAATATTTAAACTGCGAAATTGAAGGTAAATCAGACGAATATTTCAAAAAATTTGATAAAAATAATAACTGTTTTTCGTATGAAAAAAAAATTAAAAATGCGTTAAAAAAGCATAAATTAAAATACTCCCTGTTCTTCTATGGAACATTACGATCTGAAGAAGTACGAGAAGCAGTCATCGGTCAAAAAAAATTCAATATTTCCCGTGGTATTTTACAAAAGCATAAAGTGTATAAAGTAAAAAATGCTAATTATCCTTTAATTAAATTTACTAATCAAAAAAGCGATGAAGTTGAGGGTATTTTAATAAAAGATCTAACCACAGAAGAAATAAAAAAATTAGATAAATTTGAAGGTAAAAATTACTTTCGTCAATTTGTAAAAATCAATATGAAAGATAAGCTTTATGACGCACAGATTTATATGCCACAGAAAACTCTGATAGCTGAGGAGCCTTGGAATTTTGATTATTGGTATAAAAATAATATAAATGATTTTTTTTCAAAGGAGTTCAATCTAAATGGAGTTAAGGAAATAAAAAGTTAATTCAGAGTATTTTTATTTAGTCTTTAACTTTTGAACTTGGTCCCATGCAGCATTAATGGCCCTCATTTTGTTCTTACTCTCATTAATTACTTCAACGGGTACACCTTTGCTAATCAATAAATCTGGATGATGCTCTTTTGATAATTTTATATATTTTTTTCTAATCATCTGAAGATCATCTGAAGGTTGACTTTCCAAAACGATATAAGGATTTAATTTATCAGATGATTTCCTAGATTCTCTTATGCTATTATATTGTTTTTGGGTTAATCCAAAAATATAAGCGATGTTAGCTATCATTGATTCTTCATCCTGACTTACATTTCCATCAGCTTCAGCAATATAAAATAAAATATTTATAACCTCTTCCAAAACATTTATGTTTCCTTGAAATATCTCTGCAATTTGCTTTGCATAAGGTTCATAGCCTGTGCTTTCATCCTTTGCTTTATTGAAAATTTTTGCAACTTTATCTATCTCACTATCAGGTATTTGTAATTTTTCTTTTACTGCAAACAACTCTTCCTTGCTAACTTGTCCGTCGGCTTTGCTCAATTTTGCCGAGAGAACAATTAACGATAACGCAAAAATTTCTTGAGCATTTTGCTGATTAGTAATGTTTTTTTGTGAACCAATTCTAGAAATTTTACCACCAAGAAAAGACCCTAACAAAGCTCCAAAAGGACCTCCAAATGAAAAACCAATCACACCACCAAGTAGAGTACCCCAAATTGACATTGTTTATCTTTCAAAGTTAAAAATTAAATGTTGTGTATTAATATAATAATGTTTTGTTTAATACAAAGTTTAAAAATCTTTAAGGGAATAGTTGATGAAATTACGCAAAAACAAACCTTGGAAACCTGCTCCAGAATATTCAAAAGACTTATCTGGCCTTACTGTTAATTTGCTAGTTCAAGAAATGGCAGAAGCTACAAATTTTGTAAAAGATGTTCTAAAAGCTAAAGTTATATATGAAGATCCTGATTTTGCAGCAATTAAAGGTTTTGGATCTCAATGGTGTTTTCATACGTATCACACTTATGATTTACATCCTTTTAGGACTAATACAGAATCCTCAGAAAAAAAAGGCTTAGGAATAGAATTAAGGTTAATTGGTTGTAACCCTGATCAAGTTGAGAAGAGAGCAAAAGAAAAAGGTTACAAAATATTATCGAACTCTTCTAACAAAGCTCATGGTATGAGAGAATGCTATATTCTAGATAATGATGGCTATTGCTGGGTACCTTCTATAATTATTTAATATAATTTCTACTGTAAATTTAAGATTTCAATCAATTTGTAGAGAGTTTTTTCATTATAATCTGGCTCTTGCTTAGTTATATTATCTAATCCAATTCTGTTATGCCAATATACATCCATCCCCATAGACTTTGCGCCTATTACATCAAAAGGTGACCCTGCAACGAATAATGTTTTTGTAGGAGAAGTATTCATTTTGTTTAAGATAGAATTATACATTTCTGGGTGAGGTTTATAAAAGCCTGCTTCTTCAGCAGTAACTGAAAAGTCAAATTTTACATTCATAGTATTTATTGCCTTATTACCTCTAACAATCGAACAATTTGTAGCTATCCCAATTAAGTATTTTTTTCTAATTTTGTTTAAAACTTCTTCGGCTTCTGGCCAAGGTGAAAGTCGGTCCCATTCGTCAAAAAGATTTGCAGCTTTACTTTCAGAAAAACCAACATCACGAGCGGCTTGTAAAACTAACTTTTCATAATCTTGGTATTGAAAAGTATTATAAGTAATTTCAAGGTATCTACTCCTCCATTTTTGACCTGTTAAATCTGAACCGGCAATCTCATTCCACAAAGACCAAGAATTAATTAAACCTGTCAACAAATCAAAGACTACTGCTTCATATTTAACTTTATTCATAAAATCCGTTTCTAAAATATTTACACTGAGTAAATTAAACAGTTACCCTTTACCAACCATTAATTCTATCCCATCTCTCATTTATAGTTTCATTTTCAAGGACATTATAATTTTCATAAGCTGCACATGTAAGACAAGCATGATTGGGCAAAACTCTAAGTAAACTGCCAATAGGCAATTTATCAAACCAGCTAGTATCACTTATATTTATTGCACCATGCTCTTGGTGAACCTCAGAAATAGCTAAGTCTGACAAGGGTAGGCCTGTATTAGGATTACAAACCAAACCATAACCCACTTCTTGCATGAACTTATTTGCACTTATGTCTTTAGATAAAGCCAATGCTCCTGCATCCACTATAATCTTCTTATTTTGATGATTATGACCGATCACACTAGTTAAAACAGTGACAGCGATATCTTTTATTTCACATATTCCTTTAGAAGCTTGGGCCAAATCCCAGAACATATAAATTCCAGCTCTAATTTCTGAGACGCCATTGAGATGAGAAGCGTAAAACATCGTTGGAGTAGAACCTATGCTAACAAAAGGTGGTGTTCGATTAATATTTGTAAAATTATTGATAGAAGCTAGAGCATCATCTCTTTCTTTATTACTAATAGACACAATCTCATTCTTATCATTTGTTGAATAACTATGACCAGCATGAGACATAACACCAACGAGTTTTGAATACCTACATTCATCAAAAATTTTAGATATTTCTCTTATATTTTCATCTTGAAAATTTATACCACCTCTTCCTTCTCCACAGTCTATCTCAATCAAAACTTCGAAATTAGCATTAAATGTTTTGGCAAATTTTAAAATCTCTTTTGCTACAAAAACAGAATCTATTACTATTCTTATTGTACAATTATATTTTTTTTGAATGAAATGTAATGTTTCAAGTTTTTTTGGAATTATACAAACTGCATATAAAATATCCTTAAAGCCTGCATCTGCAAAATACTCTGCTTCTCTTATTGTCGATACTGTTATAGGACCAGTTTCTTTTCCAAGAGCTATCTTGGCAACTTCAATACTTTTAGGGGTTTTTACGTGTGGCCTTAATGTTGTATTTAATTCACGACATTTTTCTCTAGCTTTATTACAATTTTTTTCAAGCTTTTTTTTATCTAAAATTAGACAAGGAGTGTTAAGTTGTTCAAGATTTTTTATTTTCATTTTTAAAAACCATATTGAAAAAAAATTGTTAAAAACAATCAATCATTTAATTTATTAATATTAAAAATGTGCTGATAATGTGTTCTGATTTTTTTCAACTGGTGGTGAAAATTTTGTAAGATCAATCCCTTCCACTGCTGTTTTATATTCATTTATAGTTGGGGTTCTTCCCAATATAGCAGAGAGAACAACAACTGGGGTAGATGCAAGTAACGATTCTCCCTTTTTTTGTTCAGAATCTTCAACCACTCTGCCTTGAAACAATCTTGTTGATGTAGCTAAAACAGTATCACCTTTAGCTGCCTTTTCTTGGTTACCCATGCATAAGTTACAACCAGGTCTTTCGAGATATAGTATATTCTCATAATCTAAACGTGCTGATTTTTTAGGACTATTATCATCAAACTCAAACCCTGAATATTTCTGCAAAATACTCCAGTCACCTTCTTCTTTAAGTTCATCAATAATATTATAAGTCGGAGCGGCAACAACTAAAGGAGCTTGAAATTTTACATTACCAGATGATTTTTCAAGATTACGAAGCATTTGAGCTACAATTTTTATATCTCCTTTATGAACCATGCAAGATCCAACAAAACCAAGATCCACTTTTTTCTCAGCTTTATAATATGAAATAGGCCTTATCGTATCGTGAGTGTATCTTTTTGATACATCAATATTATTTACATCAGGATCTGCGATCATTGGTTCGTCTATTAAATCTAAATCAATCACAACTTCTGCAGAATATTTAGCATTATCATCTGGGGCTAAAGCTGGTTTTTCTCCAGATTTAATTTCGGCCATTCGCCTTTCAGCAATACTTATTAACTTATGGAGCATTTTATCCTTATTCTCCATACCTTTATTAATCATAACTTGTATTCTGTCTCTAGCGATTTCCAAAGACTTGATAAGTGTTTCATCTTCAGAAACACAGATCGAAGCTTTTGCTTTCATCTCAGCAGTCCAATCTGTAAAAGTAAAAGCTTGATCTGCTAAGAGAGTTCCTAAATGCACCTCTATTATTTTACCCTGAAAAACATTATCACCAAATTCTTTAAGCATTTGGGCTTGAGTAGCATGAACTACATCACGAAAATCCATATGATCTGACATCTTACCTTTAAATGTAACCTTTACGGATTCAGGTATAGGCATCGTAGCTTCTCCAGTAGCCAAAGCCAGAGCAACTGTTCCAGAATCAGCACCAAAAGCAACACCCTTTGACATTCTAGTATGAGAATCTCCACCAATAATTATTGACCAATCATCAACAGTAATATCATTTAAAACTTTATGGATCACATCTGTCATTGCATGGTAAGAATCTTTTGGATCACGAGCTGTAACCAAACCAAATTTGTTCATAAATTTCATTAGCTTTGGTGTGTTTTCTTGCGCTTTAAAGTCCCATACAGATGCAGTATGGCATCCAGATTGATACGCACCATCTACTGTAGGTGAGATTACAGTTGCTGCCATAGCCTCTAATTCTTGCGCAGTCATTGGACCTGTAGTGTCTTGCGAACCTACAATATTCACTTTTACACGAACATCAGAACCTGCGTGTAGCTTGACACCATCTTCAATACCCACAGCATTTTGATTAAATATTTTTTCAACAGCCGTAAAACCTTGATCTGGATTATATACTTGTTTTGAAGGAGCAAATGCAGATTTTAGTTCAACATTAAGTGTTTTGCATGCAAAACTTTGGAGCTTCTTTCCAAAGACGATCGCATATGATCCACCTGCTTTCATGAATTCTTTTTTTTGTGGAGTGAAAGAAGAAGACAAGTCAACAAGTTCGTTGTCCCCAGTTTCATCATAAAGTTTCTTATCTTTAGTATTAATATTTAAAACTGTTCCTGTATCAACACTGTATCTTTGCTCAAGTACAGGATTATCATCATTATTAATTATTGGATTTCCTTCAGAATCTAATTTTTTTGTCCAATTTTTAAGATCAATACCAATTCCACCCGTTACCCCAACAGTTGTTAAAAAAATTGGAGAAACTCCATTTGTTCCTGCTACGATAGGAGCAATGTTAACGAATGGCACATACGGGCTTGCCTGCTTTCCCGTCCATAAAGCCACATTATTAACACCAGACATTCTTGAAGAACCAACTCCCATTGTTCCTTTTTCAGCAATTAACATTACCTGTTTATCTGGATTTTCTTTTTTAAGTTGTTCAATTTCCTGTTGTGCTTTTTCAGAAATCATACATTTACCATGTAGCTCTCGGTCTGATCTAGAATGTGCTTGATTACCTGGAGATAACAAGTCAGTTGAAATATCTCCTTCAGCCGCAACATAAGTCACAACTTTAATTTCTTCTTCAATTTCAGGAAGTTTAGTAAAAAATTCAGCTTTAGAGTAACTCCTCAGTACATCTTCAGCTATTTTACTTCCACTTTTATAAGCAGTCTCTAATCTATTTGTGTCTACTTCATAAAGAAAAAATTGAGTCTTTAATATTTCAGCAGCTTCTAAAGCAATAGATTGATCATTACCTAAAGCTATATCCAAAAGGACTTCTATTGATGGACCACCCTTCATATGAGATAATAATTCAAAAGCAAATGACTTTGAAATTTCCTCAACTTTAGTTATGCCTGTAATTATCTCTTTTAAAAATTTTGATTTCACTGTTGCAGCAGTAGTTGTGCCAGGAATAGTATTGTAAATTAAAAAATGAATTGAATCTTTTCTGTGAACATTATTTGTGTCTTTTATTTGTGAAATAATTTCTTTTAACAATTCACCATCTTCAATAGGCTTTGGATTTAAACCATCTTTTTTACGATTTTCAATTTCTGCTAAGTAGTTTGAATATAAAGTCATGAGTTCCCTTGCAATCTTAATTATCAAGAATTTAAAATTAAATTTTGTCTATTATTGGAGATTAATATCAACCCCAAAACATAAAGATTTTAATTGGAAACGTTCTATATAACAATGAATATTTTTAAAATATCTTATTGAAAATATTTTAATAATTAATGTGTTTGTTCAGAAATATGTTTTCTAAAATTTTCGAAAAAAGTTTTAGATAATTTTTTTGCTGTGCTTAGTATTAGGCGACTACCAAGCTGAGCTATTTTACCCTTAACTTCACTTTTGGCAGTATATTTCAGAATAGTTTCATTATCAATTTCTGAGAGTTCAACATCTGCACCACCTTTAGCAAATCCAGCTACTCCACCATCACCCTCTCCGCTAAGAGCGTATTTATTTGGAGCACCTGAGAGGTCTAATACAACCTTTCCTTTGAATTTAGCCTTTATAGGACCAATTTTTAAAACAACTTTAGCTGATAAAGAACCATCTTCATTTTCTAATAATTCTTCACATCCTGGAATACAAATCTTTAGAACTTCGAGATCGTTTAAAGAGTCATAGACATAGTTTAATTTGGCGGGCAATTTTATTTCATCTTTTAATTCCATAACAAATCCCAAACTAATTAATATGGTAGGGATACCCGGAATCGAACCGGGAAGCCTTGCGGCACTGGTTTTTGAGACCAGCGTGTTTACCTATTTCACCATATCCCCATAAATAAGTATTGGATGATTATATATATCAATGATATCAAATTGAAAGAAATTTATAAAAGATGTTAATATGTTTTTAACAAATTATAGCGATGAATCCAAAAAATTATAAAAACAAAATTAATGCTTTAATTTTAAAAGCTAAAGAAAATGCAATTAAACCAATGGCTGATAGGGTTCTTGCATTTATTTCACTTATTGAATCAATTATTTTTCCAATTCCAGTAGATCCTTTATTAGCTGGCTTAACTTTAGCCGCTCCCCAAAAAGCTTTTCGATTTGCGTTAGTTTGTACTTTAGGATCAGTAGTTGGTGGGATAATAGGTTGGCTTCTTGGTTTTTTGATGGGCACATCTATAGAAAATATTTTTATGCAAATTCCTTGGTTCACTAAAGAAAAATTTACTGCTGTTCAAAATGCTTATAAAGAAAATGGGATGTTGATTATCTTCTTAGGCGCGTTTACCCCCCTTCCATATAAAATTATTACAATTACAAGTGGAGTTGCTGGTGTAAATATTTTTGCCTTTATTTTAATGTCGATTGTAGGAAGAGGTATTAGGTTTTTTATTGTAGCATATTTAGTAAAATTTTTTGGAAAACCAGCGCTACTTTTCTTAAAAAAACATCTAGTATTTGCATCAAGTATTTTTGGAATAGTAATAATAATTTTTTCAATTTATATATTTTAAATGACTAACAATAATATATATAAAATATCCTTATTAGCATCTTCTTTAATGCTTCTCTCAGCTTTTTATCTTGAATATTTTCAAGGTGCTTTACCATGTGACCTATGTATAACTCAAAGATGGTTTCATGGTTTAATTATTACTTACTCACTAATATCAATTTTTATTTTAGAAAAATTTATTAATGTAAAAATTTTTATACTAATAGTCCTCTCATTTACTTGGCTGGCAAGTGCTATAGCTGGATTATATCATTTCGGAATTGAAATGAATTTCTGGTTAGGACCAGATGATTGCTCTTCGAATATTGATTTTTCAAAAGATCTACTTACATACTTACTAAATAAGTCACCTATTAAATGTGATGAAATAATGTTTAAAATATTAGGATTGTCTCTTGCAGGCTGGAATGCTCTACTATCATTCCTGATGTCTTTGGCAATAAGTTATTTTATAATTTTCAAAAGGTCATTAAGCATATGAGCAATAGTTTAAATAAAGAAAAACTAGATTCTATTTTACGAGTAGACCATGCAGGTGAAACTGCAGCAGCCAAAATCTATGATGGTCAATTAGCTATCTTAAAAAACACTCCAGTTGGTCCAACAATCCAACATATGAAAGACCAAGAGCAAGAACATTTAGACACTTTCAATAAACTTTTGGTAGAAAATGATACAAGACCAACAGCTCTTCTTCCCTTATGGAATGTAATGGGATTTGGACTAGGTGTTGCTAGTGCAGTATTAGGCGAAAAAGCTGCAATGGCTTGTACTATAGCGGTTGAGGAAGTTATTGGCGAACATTATGCTAAACAAGCTGAGATATTAGATGATGAACACAAAGACCTTAAGTCTACTTTAATAAAGTTTAGAGACGATGAATTAGATCATCTTGAAACCGGTGTAGAGCACGATGGCAAAAGCGCACCTGGATATCAATTAATGAAAGCCGTTGTTCAAATGGGTTGTAGAACAGCTATAAAAATTTCTGAAAAAATCTAGTATGTTTCAGTTAGTGTTTTCTAATTCAGAATCCCAATACAAAAAATCACGCCAAGATTCGTGAAGATAGTTGGGTGGAAAATTCTTACCATTATTTTTTAATAATTGTGAAGTTGGTGGAATAGGTTTTATTAGAGGAAACATATTAATCTCTTTTGTGTTCTTGCTTCCTTTTTTAAAATTACATGGCCTACATGCGGCAACAACATTTGTCCAGTTTGTTTTCCCACCATGAGATCTTGGGATTACATGATCAAAAGTTAAATCATGAGATTTTTTTAGAGCTCCACAATATTGGCACGAAAACTTATCTCTTAAAAAAACATTGAACCTCGAAAAAACGGGTGATTTTTGACTTTTAATATACTCCTTTAAAGAAATAACACTTGGTAGTTTCATAGAAAATCCAGGAGACCTTATGATCTCATCATACTCTGATACAATATTAACTCTATCTAGAAAGACAGCTTTTATAGTGTCTTGCCAAGACCAAAGTGATAATGGAAAATAACTTAAGGGTTGATAATCAGCATTCAAAACTAATGTGGGTGAAAAAGAATAAGCTGTCATAAACTCTATTTTGATTAATTTTTTATTATAAATTAGATTAACAATATTAAATTTTTATTAAATAGGAAATTTTATTTATTTAATTAGTTTAGTTTTTTTAACATCTCCATACCCTTGCTTATACCGTCGGGGTCAATTCCATGGCCTAAATTTGGCCTTGCGAAAATATTTGTATCGAAGCCAACTTGATCTAATAGAAGTTTTGATTTCTCCAATGAGATAAAAGGAACCACTTCGTCTTGTTCTCCATGAACTAATAAAACAGGAGTAGAAAAAAATTTATGTTTATCATCAATGATATTATCTTTTGCGGCTTGAACGTTCTCTAACCTAAGAGCACCTGAATAACCGATTATACCAGCTAATTGATGCTTGCTAATTAGTAAACATTGCATAGCCATCATTGCACCTTGTGAAAAACCAATCAAAATTACATCTTTGAAGCTAAGACCAACACTCATAGCCTCTTTTTCAATTAAAGATAATAAATTATTTGAGGCTTGGATCGCTCCCATTGGAATTTCTTCTATAGGAAACCATTGTCTTCCCTGTGGCGACATTGCACATGGGAAAGGAGCGTCTGGAGAAATAAAAGTAGCATTGGGTAATGCCATAGAAAATGGGTTTGCAAGGTCAATAAGATCTTTTCCATCTGCACCATAACCATGTAAAAAAATTACTAATTTGCTTGGATTCCCTCCAGCTGCAGGTGCTTGTCTATATATATTAGTATTATCTTTCATTTCAGCCCTATTATTATGTTCACTATATGAATATATCCTTATCAAAAAAATGTTACTAGTATTACTTGATGTTATGATATGTTATTTATTTAATCTTAATTAATTAGTAAAAGTTTAATGAAAAACATTTTTGAAAACTCAAATAAATTGATCGATCCGTTTGGCAGGGATGTAAATTACTTAAGAGTTTCTGTTACTGACAGATGTGATTTTAGATGCACTTATTGCATGGCTGAGGATATGCAATTTCTTCCTAAGAAAGATATTCTGAGTCTAGAAGAGCTAGAAACAGTTTGTAGAGTTTTTATGAAACTTGGTACTAGAAAGATTAGGCTTACTGGTGGTGAACCTCTTGTAAGAAAAGGAATTATGCAAGTTATCAAAAACTTGGGCAAAGAAGTTGGAAATTCTCTTGACGAATTGACTATAACAACAAATGGTAGCCAATTAGAAACAAAGGCTGAGGATCTTTATAATGCAGGTGTAAGACGCATAAATGTTTCTCTAGATCATCTTGATCCATTAAAATTTAAAGAAATAACTAGATGGGGTGACCTTGAGAAAGTTAAAAGAGGGTTGCATAAGGCACGCGAAGTAGGATTAAAAATAAAAATTAATACTGTAGCAATCAGTAATTTTAATCAAAGTCATTTGCCAGATATCCTTAAATGGTGTGGTGAAGAAGGTTTTGATATGACTATTATTGAAGTTATGCCCATGGGTGATATTGGAGGAGATACTAGATATGGGCAATATTTACCTCTCTCACAAGTTCGTCAAGATTTGGAAAAAGAATTTACCTTAAAAGATCTTCCAGAAAGAACTAGTGGTCCTGCAAGATACGTTTCCGTTGAAGAAACCAAAAATAAATTAGGCTTTATAACTCCCCTGACACATAATTTTTGTGAAAGTTGTAACAGGGTTAGACTGACTTGCACTGGTATTCTTTACATGTGTTTAGGACAAGATGATAACGCTGACCTAAAAACAGTTCTAAGAGATAAAGGTGCTGAAGCTCTAGAGGATGCTATTAGAAGTGCAATTGGCAGAAAGCCTAAAGGTCATGATTTTGAGATTTCTCGTCAATCAACTAATGTTTCTGTAAATAGGCACATGTCTCTTACTGGTGGATAAAGTTATTTAAAACTAAGTTCCTGGGGTTTAATCACTAAAATACTAATAAACAAAGTTATAATGGGAATAGTTGTATAAAACATCATTACTTCCCAACCAAGTGTGTTATGTAAAGCTCCTGCCAAAAATGATCCAGTGGCAACAAATGTAAAAATAATGAAATCTGTTACACCTTGTACCTTAGGTCTTTCTTCCGGAGAAGCTGATTTTGCTATAACGTCACTACCACCAACATATAAAAAGTTCCAACCTAAACCACATAAGAAAAGAGCAATCCAAAAATTTAGAACCGTTTCTCCAACTATAGCAAATGAAATTGAAATAACATATAGTAAAACACCTGCCATCATTACGTTCTTATTGCCAAATTTCATTATAATAAACCCTGTAAAAAAAGAGGGTGCAAACATTGCAATTACATGCCACTGAATTACTGTAGCACTTGCTTCATCTCCTAATTTACACACATTAACAATTTGAAGCGGGGTAGCCGTCATAATAAAACTCATTAGAGAATACCCTACTGCGGCAGCTAAAATCGCAATTAGCAAATTTTTTCTAAATAAAATTTGACTTAGAGGTCTCAATAGATTTTTGTTTGGTAATGGTTTTTCTATTTTTATAAATAATAAAATTATGAAGTTCAAAACCTGAATAAACGCTGCAAGCAAATAAGACGCTAAATAAATATAATCAGGGAAAAAATCAAAAGAGCTTTTTGAGATTTCAGGCCCAACCACAGCTGCAATCACACCACCCGCAAGAACTAATGAAATAGCCTTACTTTTTAAATTTATGGGGACATTATCTGCTGCTGCATAACGATAAAACTGTTGATTGGCTTGAGAAAAACCTAATAAAATTGATCCAAGAATAAACAATGAAAAGCTTCTATCATAAATTGAAAAAACTATAACTAAGCAACCTATAAATGCAGAAAGCGCTCCCAATAAAAACATAGGTCTTCTTCCAAATTTACCCATCAAGAGAGACACTGGTATTAAAGTAAGTGCTATAGTAAGAAACTGAATTGATAGAGGTAAAGTAGCCAAGGCTGAATTAGTAGATAAAATAGTTCCAACCAAGCCCGTATTAATCATATTAATGTTAGTGGTTGTAATAGATAAACCTTGGGCAATTGAAAGTATAAGCGTATTTCTTTTATCTAATTGCAACTACTTATTGTCTTTATAAAGAGATGATATTAACTTCATAAAATAATCTTTCAAAAAATTTCTGATGGAGATAGATTTGAAAAGGTATTCTGGCCCCGGACCAAAAAACCTTATTACAGATGTTATTGGAGTGCAAGTAGGTCATGCAGAGGACATGATGATTGGGACAGGTGTAACAGTTATCTCTGGTGACAAACCTTTTTCTACAGCAGTTGACGTTAGAGGAGGAGGGCCAGGCACTAGGGAAACTGATATGTTAAGTTTAGAAAATTCTATTGGACGTTCAGATGCTATTGTCCTTTCTGGAGGATCTGCTTATGGGCTGGATGCTTGTTCTGAGGTACAAGATTTATTAAGACAAGATAAAAAAGGCTATGAGTTAGGTAAGGCTATTATTCCTCTTGTTCCAGGTGCTGTTATATTTGATCTTAATATCAACGAAAACCCACATGTTAATGAAGTAGGAAAACACTCTCCATGGAGAAAATTAGCAAATAAAGCTTATAACTCACTTAGCAAGAACTTTAAGCAGGGATCATATGGTGCAGGTTGCGGTGCAACTACCGCTACATTAAAAGGCGGGCAAGGCTCTTCATCTTGGGTACAAAAACTTTCAAATGAAGAAGAATATACAATTGGAGCTCTTGTTATAAATAACGCTGTTGGTAATCCATTACTAAATGAAGGCCCTCATTTTTTATCTGGTTTTTTAGAAATTGCAAATGAGTTTGGAGGTTATGGTGCTTCTTCTGAAAATTACGACCATATTCTTAGAGCAAAAAGAGTTCCATCTTCTCTTGGCCTTTCAAATACCTTTAATGATATTGCAAGTAATACGGTTATAGCCGTTATTGCAACTGATGCCCCTGTTACAAGAGCCAATCTAAAAAGAATGGCAATGATGGCTCATGATGGAATCGCTAAATCATTAAGTCCAGCTCATACCCCAATGGATGGAGATACAATTTTTGCCATCTCTAGTAACGAAGTAATAAATAAAGAGATTTTAGAAAGTACAGATATTTTAGCTTTAGGTGCTAGGGCCAGTGACTGCTTAGCCAGAGCATGCAATAAGGCTATTTACGAGGCTATTAAAGTAGGAAAATCTAAGCCAAGCTGGAAGAGTCTATTTGAAGTTGAATAAGATTTTTATCTAATCTTTTAAATTAAGTGCCTGTGCTTTTTTTTTCAAACGCCAGTAAAAAATTGATGCAAGAGGTAGACTAAATATATAAACAAGTACCAAAATTATAAAGCCTCTGATTGGATTACTAATAATAGCATTACTTAAAAGTGCCAAAACTATTAATAGTGGTATCACAAAAGATTTAGGAATCTGGAAAACTTTACCCGAAAAAGTTGGCAAATTACTTACCATAGCAACTGAAATAAAACCTATCCATAACCCAACTACTTCAAAAGTTTTCAAATTATGAAATTGTAAATATTCGTCAATTGCAATTGGAAACAACAACAAAAATGCAGCAGCAGGGGTTGGAACACCATTAAAATAATTCTTAGCATAACTTGGCCTTTCGGATAATTCTGAATTAAACCTAGCCAGTCTAAGACCTGAACAAATGACGAATAAAACAATCACAATCCAAAATAAATTTCCTTGAGGTTTATCCATCCATAGATAGATGCTAAATGCTGGAACAGCTCCAAAAACAACAAAGTCTGAGAGTGAATCAAGATGCATTCCAAATTCACTTGTAGATTTTAATAATCTTGCAACTCTTCCATCAAGCATATCAAATACCGATGCTATTATAATCATTATAATAACATTATCCCAATTATTAAAAATAGCCTGATACATTGCTTGCAAGCCAAAGATTAGTGCACAGATTGTAAGAAAATTTGGCAGCATCCAAACAACAGAAAAACGTCTAGGTCTGGCTTGCAATGCTTTTTTAGCTAATTTGATTCCTTTATTTTTCATCAATATTTCTCTTTACTGACTTACTACTTTTAGTAAAATCAGCAACAATAGTCTCTCCGGCAATCATTTTCTGACCGACCAAAACCATTGTGGAGGCTTCTGATGGGAAATACACATCTACTCTACTACCAAATCTTATAAGACCAAACATATCACCAGCTTTTAAATCAGAACCGATATCAACATCACAAATAATTCTTCTTGCCACTAATCCTGCAATCTGAACAAATGCTATTTTTTTTCCATTTTCAGTGTCCATTCCAAGAATAAGTCTCTCATTATCAGAAGAGGCCTTATCTAAACTTGCATTAAAGAATGCTCCAGGAATATAATTTTTATAAGTAATTTGCCCAGACATTGGTGAACGGTTAACATGAACATCAAAAACATTCATAAAAATACAGACTCTAGTCCAATTTCCATCAGGTAAACCTAACTCTTGATCCGGTGTTACTTTTGAAATTTCAATAACTCTTCCATCTGCAGGTGAAATAATAAGATTGTTTTTATTAGCGCCTGACAATACTGGCGTAATACGATCTGGGTTTCTAAAAAAATAAACGCACCAAACTGTTAGCACCAACCCAACAAAATATAATGGGCTCCATAGCCATCCAACTATCACCGTAAAAACAAAAAAAATAGCAATAAATGGAATGCCTGCTGGATGTATAGGAGTAATAACCGATGTTTTAATAGAATCTATAATATTCATCTTATTTATACCGAAATTTTAATTTAGGAATTGTCCAAATTATGTAATTTTATTATTTTCTACATATGTTATATTATAAAAAGTTAATTTTTAACACAAAAACATCATTACATATATAGTGAGAGAAATTTTGAACAAAGTTAAAGAAAAAAAATTAAAAGCCATAAAGTCTGAAATTTCAGAGATTTCTAAACTAGTATCATCTAATACAAACAATGAATTGGAGGATAATGATCATGATGATTTTAAAAAATTAGAAAGTGATACTATTACTCTTACTAAAATAGTCGATAATGTATCTAATAACTTTGATAAACATCGATTAGAAGAAATTTCCGAAGAATTAAAAAATATAAGGATTACTCTTGCTAAACAAGATACAATTCTTAGAGATATCTTATTAAAACTAGATGAAAACAATTAATTAATGTTAAAGTTTGATGGAAATCTTAAATTTTAATAGTAAAATATTGATATTAAAAAAACTGTATCTTTTTTGGTACCGTGTTATATATTAACTGCTAGTTACCAAATTAGTGGAGGTTCACATGCGTTTTGTTAAAAACAATTTTTTGCTTTTGGCTTTTTGTTTTTTGGCAAGTGTCGTAGCTATAAATTCAGAAAAAGCTATTGCAGGCGGCGACCCATCCATTAAAGATAAAAAAGTTACTAATAATAAAAACAATATAAAGCAACATGATCACGACAAAGTATATGTTAATGATCAAAAAAAATTATCATCATCTAAAAAAGCAAATAAAAACCAAGAAAAAATAAATTCAAAAAATAATCCTAATCAAGATGGTAAAGTTGAAACGGCAGGCTTTGCTGCTATCGAAGATGTTCCACTAATAATTGACTTGTCATCCGTTACAGACTCCGATGGTATGGGAACAGTAAGCGTTCAATGGCAAATTTCATCTGATGATAATAAATGGACTAATATAAGTGGCGCAACAAACCAGTCATTTACACCTAGACAAACTCATGTTGGAAGAAAACTTCGGGTTGCAATATCCTATGTTGATGGTCAAGGTAATTTAGAACCATTAATTAGCCCTCCTTCCACTCCCGTAAAAAATGTAAATGATAAACCAACTGGATCTGCAAGACTTATAGGTGCACCAGTTGAAGACAGTGCTCTTGTGGTAGATACTTCAAGTATTGCTGATGAAGATGGAATAGGTGGCTTTGACATTTCATGGCAAAGATCTACAACAAAATCAACCTGGCAAGCTTACGCCCAAGGTCAAAATGAAGTTCTTAGACTTGGACAGAGCCAAGTCGGTTATTCATATAGAGCTGTCGTATCTTATATTGATAGACATGGAACAAGAGAAGTTCTTTACACGAATCCATCAGAGACAATTGATAATTTAGATGATCCCGTTCAAGGTGAAGTGGTTATTGTTGGTAAACCTATAGAAGGCGTTACCCTCAGAGCATTGTCAGATTCACTTTCAGATGAAGATGGTATAGCATCTATTTCGATTAGTTGGGAAACATCTAAAGATGGAAGAAATTGGATTGCAGTGAATAGCTTAAGTGGTCCTATACTAGCTCTAAACCAGTCATTGGTAGGGTCTCAGATTAGATCAAGGGTTGCCGTCGTTGATAATTTTGGTATTGAAACTATTCTTTACAGCCAAGCAACACGTACAGTTGAAAATGTAAACAACAGGCCTTCAGGCAGAATTATTATAAGAAGAGTTGGTGAATAATATTTCAATACAAAACATATGTTGAATCTTGTATTTTATATTAAAAATATCATATGAATAATATATATTTCAAGTCTATGGAGTTTGTTTTATGAAAATCAATCCTGATGCTAACGATCTAAGTTCTAATGTGGTTTCATTTAAAAAATTCAAAGACAAAAAACCAGATATGGTTAGCTCTACAATTGCGGCAATCATTGCTATCAAAATTGATCATCCTGAAAATATTAGTCCTGAAGATTTTTTTATAAATCAGCTTGAATCTATGCAAAACAATGAAGTGCTAGCATTTGAAGACGCTCTTGATAATGATGCTATAGGGTTAACAACTAAAGAAGCACAAAATCAAGCTTCAAATGACGCTTAGTATTTCAAAATAAAAAATTAATTAAGTTAGTTTATTTTTTAGTTAATTTCCAAATTTGTGGAATCAATAGTGCTGCAAGTATTATTTTATATAGATCCCCAATCATAAAAGGAGAAAGGCTTTCTATGATTGAAAAACTAAAACCTTTCAAAAAGCTTAATTGAAGAATTCCAAAAAAGTATATCATAAACATACCTATCAACATTGCTAAGATTGATTTTATAAATAGCTTTCCCCAACCTCTATCTGCTAGTTCACCTAAAACTAAAGCTGCTGCTAAAAAGCCAAATAAAAAACCACCCGTTGGTCCCATAAAGTATGGCAAACCTCCTCCATAAGCGAATACAGGCAAACCTATCATTCCCTGAAACAAATATAAACTTACCGAAGAAACAGCTATATTTCTTCCACAAAGCATTGCAATCATTAAAATTGCTAAAGGTTGTAATGTCATTGGGACAGGATATAAGTCCACTTTGATTTTTGCGGATAAGATTAATAACAAGCTACAAAATATTACAGTCAAAACATTCGTGACTATTGAAAACTTTGCATCAGCTTTATCTCTTAATAAAAAGCTTTCAATCCAAGTAACTCTAAAAACTTTATCATCCATAACAATAACCTTATAATTATAATAATTTAAAAATTAATATTTATGGGATAAATGTATATCATATATTATTTTTTAATAAAATTATATTTTATAGGTTAAATAATGAATGAAATTGATGATATTTTAACACCTACAAGTGTTTGGCTAAAAGAAAAGAGAAAAGTTTCTTTAGCAACAGTCATTTCTACTTGGGGCAGCGCTCCAAGACCTGTTGGTGGACAAATGGCAATTGATAGTAACGGTGAAATAATAGGATCTGTATCTGGTGGTTGTATAGAAGGTGCAGTTATATCAGAGGGCATCAATGCAATTCATGACGGTAAAACTAGGATTAAAGATTATGGTATTTCAAATGATATGGCTTGGGAGGTTGGTTTAGCTTGCGGAGGTGAGTTGAAAGTTCTTATCCAACCATTAGAAATTGAAGATAGTATAATATTTTCTTTAGTCGATAGCATAAAGAATAGAAAGCAAATCAAGTTAAGAGTAAACTGTGCAAATGGTTCAAGAACTATTGATAACTCGTTGATAAATCAAACTAGCTATTTTGATAAATTACAAAACGAGTTCATACATATTATAGACCCTAAACCAAGGCTTTTTATTGTTGGTGCCGTCCATATTGCACAAGCTCTTGTATCTTTAGCAAAAACAACTGACTTTGAAATAATTTTAATAGACCCAAGAGAGCATTTTGCAACCAATGAGAGGTTTCCCGATTGCAAAATTTTGAATGAATGGCCAGATACAGCTTTATCACATTATAGCTTAGATAAGTCGACACACTTGGTAACCTTGACACACGACCCTAAAATAGATGATCCTGCACTGATTTATACCCTTAAAAAAAACATTGGGTACATTGGTTCTTTGGGAAGTAAAAAAACTCATCAAAAAAGATCTGATAGGTTATCATCACTTGGTTTTATTGAAAATGACATTAACAAAATTCATGCTCCTATAGGTCTTGATATTAAAGCTAAAACTCCTGCTGAAATAGCAGTATCTATTATTGCCGAAATAATTAGCTTTAGACGTAGAAGTTATGACAAAATTTAAGAAAAAAATAAATTTAGTAAAAAAAGTTATTTTAGCTGCTGGTTCTAGTAAAAGATATGGTGAAGAAAACAAGCTAGTTCAAATTTTTCAAAAAAAGCCAATTATAAACCATACAATAGATGCTTTATTAGAAATATTTGAGCCACAAGAATTATTAGTTGTAGTAGGACATGAGCATACAAAAATTGTTAAGCTGATCAATAATCCTAGCATTAAAATTGTTAATAATATTGACTATGAAAAAGGAATAGGAACTTCTATTTCATGCGCAGTTAAACAATTAGAAAACTATATCCAAGGTGTTATGATTATCCCTGCAGACATGCCTCTTTTATCAAAGAAAGATATAAAAAAATTAGAAGACAAATTTTTTGAATTGAATTCTGAAAAGGTTATTTTTCCCCAATATAACTCTAACATTGGAAACCCCGTCATCCTCCCCAAAAGCTATTTTGAAACTCTTAAAAATCTTGAAGGCGACTTTGGTGCAAGATCTCAAATTAAGAATAAAGATTATGTAACAGTAAACACTGATATAGGAACTTCTCTAGATATAGACACCAAAGAAGAATTCAACAAACAAAAAAATTATAAATTATAATTTATGAAGCAGCCCTAGCAGCTTTTTTTCTTTCATGTTCTTTTAATAATTTTTTTCTTATTCTTATACTGTTTGGAGTTACTTCTACTAATTCATCATCATTTATAAACTCTAAAGCAAACTCTAAAGTAACATTTATAGGTGTTGTTAGGGTGACAGCTTCATCACTACCTGAAGCCCTAACATTCGTTAATTGTTTACCTTTAAGAGGATTGACAACTAAATCATTATTCCTGCTATGGATGCCTATAATCATTCCCTCATAAACTTCCAGCCCATTTTCAATGATCATTTTACCTCTATCTTGCAGGTTAAACAAAGCGTAGGGTAGTGCTTTTCCCTGCCCTATGGATATTAATGCACCATTTCTTCTTCCTGTAGTTAAGCCTTGGATTATTGGACCATACTTATCAAAAGTATGATATAATAATCCAGATCCTGACGTTAATGTTAAGAATTCTGACCTAAAGCCTATTAAACCTCTACTCGTCATATTATAATCTAGACGAACTCTTCCTTTCCCATCAGGCACTATATCTAATAATTGGCCTTTTCTTTCTCCCATTTTTTCCATAATCTTACCTTGATGAATTTCTTCAACATCTATAGTTACGTTTTCATATGGTTCTTTAGTTACATTATCTATTTTTTTTGTAATAACCTCAGGAGAAGATACCCCCAATTCAAATCCTTCTCTTCTCATATTTTCTATTAAAATTGATAAATGAAGTTCACCTCTGCCAGAAACTCTAAATTTGTCTGGGTTGTTAGTATCCTCAACTCTGAGAGCCACATTTGTTTTTAATTCTTGATGCAGTCTATCTCTAATAGATCTGCTAGTTACTAGCTTACCCTCTTGTCCTGCAAAAGGACTATCATTTACCTGTATAATCATACTGAGAGTTGGTTCATCAACTGAAAGTTTTTCTAAAACATCAAATTTACCAAATTCGCAAATAGTATCGGAGATTTTTAATTCTCCTAAACCACTTATTGCTACAATATCTCCAGCTGTTGCTTCATCGACCTCTTTTTTTTCAAGACCATGAAAATTCATAATTTGTAAAACTTTTCCAGCACGTACATCTCCATTCACATTTCCAATAGAAACTTGCTGTCCCTTCTTTAATTGTCCTCTTCTTATCCTGCCAGTTCCAATTATCCCAACATAGCTTGAGTAACTTAAAGCTGATATTTGCATTTGTAGGTTACCCGAAACATCTACATTAGGGTACGAAACATTTTTGATTATAGTTTCAAAAATAGTATCCATATTATCTTTTTTGTTTGATAAATCATCAGTTGCCCAGCCTTGAATAGCTGATGCGTAAACTACTGGAAAATCTAGTTGGTTTTCATCCGCACCTAATCTATCAAAAAGATCAAATGTTTGATCAAGAACCCAGTCTGGCCTTGCACCCTCCCTATCTACTTTGTTAATAACTACAATCGGACACAAACCAGCTTGTAAAGCTTTTTTAGTAACAAAACCAGTTTGCGGCATGGGACCATCAACTGCATCAACTAGCAATAAAACAGAATCTACCATAGAAATAACTCTTTCAACTTCTCCACCAAAGTCAGCATGACCAGGAGTGTCCACGATATTAATTCTAAAATCTTTCCAATTTAGACCCGTATTTTTTGATAAAATAGTAATACCACGCTCTTTTTCTAAATCATTTGAGTCCATTACTCTTTCAACTGTTTCTGTATGCGCAGCAAAAGTACCAGATTGTTGCAACAGGGTATCAACAAGAGTTGTTTTACCGTGATCTACGTGAGCAACTATTGCAATATTTCTTATTAATTTGATTTTATCTTCAGCAGTTTTATTATCAATCATTACAAAACTCAATTTTACTTATTTAATTTAAAGAGGCTTATATAGCCCCTTAATTAGCCTCTTGTCACTAAATAAAAATAATAAGTAGGGTATAAGCAAAAACTTTTTGAATACTATACTAGCAAGTCTTCCTTATCATCTAAAACGGGTTGAACTTTCTGAGTTTTAAGAGCAATAGCTAGTAATGGAGGAACCATCAGTAGTGTTAATATTGCAGATGATGCCAACCCTCCAAACACAACTGTACCAATTCCTCTATATAATTCAGATCCAGAGCCAGGGAAAATAACTAAAGGAATTAGTCCAAATAAACTAGTAAGAGTAGACATAAATATTGGTCTAATTCTATTTCTTGTGGCTTCGGTAATCGCTTCAGAAATTTTCATACTTTCGTATCTAATATGCCACAAAGTTTGTTCAACCATCAAAATGGAGTTGTTCACTACAATACCTGCCAATATTATAAAACCTAGCATAGTTAACATATCTAGAGGTTGTGGTTGGAACTTATTTAAAACAACAAGCGCTATTACACCACCTGCTCCAGCTATAGGAACTGTAATCATTATAACAAGTGGAAGAATAAAAGACCTCATTAAAACAGTTAGCAATAAAAAAATTACAAATAGAGCTATCAACACATTATTTTTCATTGCCACCCAAGTACGTTCAAGTTCACTAGCAGCACCAGATAAATTTATAGAAACTCCTTCTTGCATATCTTTTGAAATAGGAGTTACAACCGAATTCTGGAGTTTTAATACAGCATCCTCCAGAGATATACTTTCATGAGGTCGTAGTTGAAGAGTTATTACTCTTCTTCCAGATAACCTTTTGATTTGTTCTGGAACACCTATTAACTTAATATCTGCAACTTGAGACAACCTTACTAATTCACCTGTTTTGGTAATTAAAGGTAGGTCTTTTAGATTATCAATTTTACTAACATTAGCTTTATCTGATGTTAAAACTAAATCTATTAATTTTCCTTCGAACGGAATTTCTCTAACTCTAACACTATCGTTATAAACGTCTATAGATTGGGCAAAATCTCTTGCGGACATTCCAATATTTGCTAGTTTTTCAGGAATAGGACTAATCATTACTTGAGGGGAACCTGTTCCCATTTGAGGAACAGAACGTATCTGATGCCCTTGGCTAGGAGGAAACTGACTTCTTACAGCTCTCATAACTTTTTGAGCCGTTGGTTGGATTAAATCTAAAGAAGGCCCCGTTATTTCTAATTTAATTACCCTAGCCCCGCCTACAGACCTTCCAAACAAAGAAGCTTGTTGAGCAAAAGCACGGGCTCCAGGTTGTGACCTTATAGGTTTTGTAAGAACAGGTAAAATTTCTTTAACTCTTTTGGGGTCCTCAGTAGCTGCACCAGCGAAAGCACCTCCTGAATATGCAACAAAGAAAAAACGGTCAATTTTAGGTTTACCATAAGGACCATCGCTTTCTGCTTCCCATAGAGGCCTTGCCGCCCTCTCCATTGCACGAGAAATGTCTACAGTTGCCTCTTTATTATAGCCAGGAGGAACCATAATTCGGGCAAAAACAAAATTTCTATTACCATCTGGCAAATAATCAAGTGGTGGAAGAAAGTAAAAAATAATTGAGCCTGCGGTTACAATCAATCCCAAAACCACAGAAAGACCCAAATTAAGAGATTTCGTTGACCAGAGAGCATAACTTTGTATTAACTTTGCAAATTTAGAGGCAAATGAATCTAAAAATAATATTGAAAATGTCTTTTTCTGACCGTCCATATTCTTACTTAATAACTTAGAAGCTATTGTAGGAATTAATGTAATAGAAATGAAAACAGAAATTAAAACAGATACAGAAATCGCAATACCTATATCCCTAAACAATTGTCCTATAGGAAGCTCAATTAATAAAATAGGTATAAAAACAACAACTGTAGTTAGTGCAGAACCAAGAATTGGTGCCCATACTTGTCTTGCTCCTTGATAAGATGACATAATAGGAGACATACCTGATTGCCTTAACCTATAAATATTTTCTTGGCTCACAATAGAGGCATCAACAACCATTCCGACAGCAAAAGCTAACCCTGCCAACGAGATTACGTTTACTGAAAGACCTAGCCATGAAATTGCTACAAAAGTACCTATAACTGATACTGGAATTGCAAGCATAATGATTAAGGTTGGCCTAAAACTTCTTAAAAAAAGCATTAATATACAAATAGCAAGTATACCACCTATGATTATATTTTGCTGAACAAGGGCTATAGCAGCATTTATATATACTGTCTCGTCGTATACATTTTTTAAAATGAGTCCATTCTCAGAAAGTACACCTTTATTTAACTTTTCTATTTCAATTTTTAAGTTATCAATAATCTCTACTACGTTTGAATTTGGTTCTCTTATTACAGCAAATGTAATAGCATCTTGGCCGTTCATTCTTCTAAAACTAGTAGGTTTTTTGTAGGACATATAAACTTTTGCTACATCCTCTAATCTTACATTTACAGGTATGCCATCAGAACCTGTTTCTGACCTAAGAACAATATTTTTAGCAGTGTTAGGAGTATAAGAAATTGCTTCAGCTCTTAAGGAATAAGTTCGTTTACCTTCTATAATTTCACCAGCAGTTACTTGGGCAGAGCTTGCTCTCAAAGCCTCCAAAACGGTGGGTATAGAAATTGAAAACTCTGCTAACCTTTGAGTATCTATTGCCACTTTTAGTTCTTTTTTTTCTCCACCACGGAATGTAATTTCTGATATCCCTTCAATACGAGATAGTTTTTCAATTATTTCAAACTCTACAAAATCCCCTAGTGAAGCTAAATCATCTACTTCAGAATTAGGCAATTTAACCATTGCCAACCTCGAAATTGGACTATCGTCTGAATTAGAAGTACGGACGGTTGGCCTTTTTGACTCAGAAGGCAGGCCATCAATTGCCGACACTTTACTTAAAAGTTGTATAAGAGCAATATCCATATCCTGTCCAACAGAATAGGTAAGAGTTACCCTTCCAGAACCAAATCTACTGTCAGATTCTACATTTTCTATTCCTGACAAAGACGCAACTGCTAGTTCAAGTCTAGTAACTACTTCTCTTTCGACATCTTCAGGAGATGCTCCAGGCCATGAAACTCTTACTTGAAGGATAGGTTTATCTATGTCGGGAGTCATTTGTATAGGAATTTTTTGAAGAGCTACGAGGCCGAAGGCAATTATCAAAAAAACCATTGCTGCAACAGCAATCGGTTGTTTAATTGCTAACTTAATCAAACCATTCATTTTTTATGATACCCTGCTATGTCTTTATTGTTTCTTTTTAATTTTTATTGGTTGGTTTGGTCTTAAGTTTTCGTTGCCTTTAATAACAACAATTTCACCTTCTTTTAAACCATTTAGAATTTCAATATTATCACCAACTGAAATTCCAGTTCTGACAAACGTTCTTTTGGCCAGGCCTTTTTCATATAAGTAGACAAATTGTCTTTCACCCATAGGTGTTAATGCATCTTTAGGAATTAACACTCTCTTCAAATTATTACCAACTGAAATTTCAAGAGAAAATCTAGTTCCAGAAGCAGTAAGATTTTTAGGTAGTGAATTACCCACACTAATTCTTATTTTGCGTGTTCCAGTTCTAATATTTTCAGAGTTTACAATACCTCTTATTTTACCACTAAATTTTTGTTTATTATTAAAAATATCAACGTTCGAACCAATTTTTACTTTTGATGCTATATCTGAACGTAAATCTGTTTCAATCTCATAAAATTCATCCTCTAATATGGAAGCTAAAACCTTACCTTTAGCTATTACAGCACCAACTTGAGATTTGATATCAGTTATATTCCCATTAACTGGTGATAAAATTTTTGTATAGCTAAGGTTTTCTTTGTTTTCATCAAGTAATATTCTTAATTTTTTGATATTATAACTTCTTTGAGAAATTTCTTGCTGATTTTGAATCAAGGTAATTTCAACATTATCTAAGGTGTCTTGTGTAATAATATTTTGTGACCTTAAACTTTTTGCATTTTTGGCCTTAGAAGCCCTCAATTCAAGCTTCTTATTTAAAAAGTTTAACGTGTCTTCTTCATACTTTATTTCAGCAGATATTCTTTTAATATTCCTGAGTATATTTTTTGAATCTAAGGTAAATAATACATCGTTCTTTTTTACTTCATCACCTATTTTAAAATGAATTTTTAAAATTTCCTGGCTTATCTTAGATGAAACTATAATAGGATTGAGTGCTACAAGTCTTCCAATAGCAGTTGTCTTTTCTTCAACATTTTTATTTTGAACATTAGCAACATCAACCAACGTTACTCTCGTTCCTTTATTTTTTTTAGAATATTGAGCTTGAGAACTAGAAATCGAAAAGAAGATAACTAAAATAATAGATAAAATATATTTCATTTTATTCCTTCATAACTTATATAAAGTCTTCTAATAATTTAAAGAATAGGGCCTGCTTTTTGTAAGTTCTTTCCATGATCATTATCACAAAACTTACGAAAATTATTAATGAATAAATCGGCTAATTCTTTGGCTTTATTATTCCACAAATTAGAAGATGACCATGTATTTCGAGGGTCTAGTAATTCTGTTGGAACATTTTTAACCTTAACTGGAATCTCTAAATTGAAATATGGTATGTTTTCAGTTTCAACTTCATCTAATTCGTTATTCAAAATCGCATCAATAATTAGTCTAGTATTTTTTAGTGATATTCTTTCCCCTTGACCATTCCAACCTGTATTAACCAAAAAAACTTTTGAATTGGCAGCTTTCATTTTTTTTGACAAAACATTAGAGTACATAGTGGGGTGGAGCATTAAGAATGCTGCGCCGTAGCATGCCGAAAAAGCTGGTTGAGGTTCAGTTACCCCTCTTTCAGTACCAGCTAGTTTTGCCGTAAAACCAGAAAGAAAATGATATTCTGCTTGTTCATAAGAAAGTCTGGAAACCGGAGGAAGCACGCCATAAGCATCGGCTGTTAAAAAAATAATTTTGGATGCATGTTTACCTTTTGAAATTGGCTTTACTATATTGTCTATATGATGAATTGGATATGATACTCTTGTATTTTGAGTCACTGAAGTATCACTATAATCAACTTCGCCTTTTGCATTCACAGTTACATTTTCAAGAAGAGCATCTCTTCTAATAGCTTTATATATATCTGGCTCTTTATCTTTATCTAGATCTATAGTTTTTGCATAACAACCACCCTCAAAGTTAAAAACACCATCTTCATCCCATCCGTGTTCATCATCTCCAATTAGTTCTCTCTTGGGGTCAGTAGAAAGAGTTGTTTTGCCCGTGCCTGATAACCCAAAGAACAAAGCAACGGAATCATCTTTCCCTTTATTAGCTGAACAATGCATTGATGCAATATTTTTGGGAGGGAGTAGATAATTCATAACTGAAAACATACCCTTTTTCATTTCCCCACCGTACCAACTACCTCCAATAATTTGAATTTTGTCCGTTAAATTAAATGCTATAAACGTTTCTGAGTTTAATCCGTCATTTTTGAAGTTTTTATTGTTTGATTTTGAACCATTTAATACATGGAAATCTGGAATAAAGTCTTTGAGTTCTTCTTCAGTAGGCCTAATAAACATATTTTTTACAAAATGAGCCTGCCAAGCTACTTCCATAACAAACCTTACTTTCAAGCAAGTGTCTTTGTTGGCGCCACAAAAAGCATCAATAACATATAGCTTTTTATTTGATAGCTGTTTAGTTACGATACCATTTAGGTTATTCCAAACTTCTTTGTTAATTGGTTTGTTATCATTCTTTGAAGTATCAGAAGTCCACCATAAATTATTTTTTGTGTTTTCATCTTTTAAAATATATTTATCTTTCGGTGACCTACCTGTATAAATGCCAGTCATAACGTTCACAGCACCAAACTCAGTGTTCTGTACTCTTTCAAACCCCTCTAATTCTGTAGAATTTTCTTTTTCATACAAAAACTCATAACTCGGGTTATAGAAAATTTCTTGAATATTCTTTATGCCAATGTCTTGAAGTTGTTTGTGTAATTTAGTGCTCATTAAATTTTCCAAGGCAATTAAAAAAATGAAAATATATATTTAGTATTTATTATAAAACATCAAGTAAATTATGTCTAAATTTCAAATATTAGAAACATTAATTTATGATAAATAACATTATATTTTGTTATAGTCCAAAATATATATATTATAAGATTGAATATATTTGTTATTTCTAAAATATAAAGAGATTGCCTTAAATAAATATTACAGAAATTAAATTTTTAATGATGAAAAATATATCTATTATTGGCGGAGGTTTTTCTGCCTGGTTGATTGCAGCAATTTTTTCAAAGAAAAGATTCTCTGTAAACATCTTTGAAGGTAAAAGTAAAAATTTTGGTTCACAACAAATTGCTCCTAATGGCTGGCTGGCTCTAAATCAAATTATTGATATTAACAACATTAAATCATCATTTGAGCCCTTAAACGCTATTCACATTAAAAGAATAAATTCTGAAGAAATTTTAGAATTGCTGTCTAATTATGAACTAATAAATAATGTTGAAGCTTATGGATCAATTAGTAGAGAAAACCTCATTAAAGTTTTAAAAAATAAAGCACTTTCTAATAAAAATATAAAAATTTTTGAATCTACAATAGATCACATAATACCCAACGAACTTAATAAAGAACTTGTAGACTCTGAGGGAAGAGTTTTTAAAACAGATTTCGTGATTGGCGCTGATGGTGTCGATGGAGTATCAAGAAGGTTTGTTGTTGGATCAAATAAAAATATTAATTTTAAAAAAATTTTTAGATCTGTATCGGTAGATAATAACCCTTATAATCTGACAAAAAGAGTACTCCAAATTTTATTTCATTCACAAGGGTATTTTGTTATTTACCCAACAATAATTAAAAATAAAAAAGCAACTAACTATATTTTTGTTCCATCAAATAACAACTTTTTACCTCCCCAGATTACAAGTAAGTCTTTACTCTATTTAATCCCCCAAAACTTGAATTGGATAACAAATTTTGTTCCCCATGATATGAATGAAAAAACATCAATATTCAAAAAAGATGTTTTTTTATTTGGTGAAGCAGCTTTTCCTACGCTTCCACACTTAGCACAAGGAGGAAACCAAATTCTAGAGGATGCTGTTTTTTTAAAAAATTTCTTAGAAAATAATGATAATTTAAATGAAATGGTAAGGACTTTTATTCAAAAAAGGACTTTAAAAAGAAATTTGATCTCAAAAAAATCTGAAATCGTTGGCCAAGCATTAAACTCACAAAAACTAACCAAACATATTAGGGATTTGTTAATTCAATCTAAAGGCAAAGATATGATAGATAATATTATAAATCAGGTTTGGGCAAGTTGAAATATGAAAAATATTTTTGTTTTTGTATTTATTATATTAGGAATTGTTATGTCTAATAATTCAAATGCAAATAGCAATGCATATAAATTTAAATTTAGATCCATTGATGGTAAAGAAATTAAATTAATTGATTTTAAAGGTAAACCAATTTTTATAATAAATACAGCGTCACTTTGCGGTTTTACTAATCAATACAATGACATACAAAAAATATACGATAAATATAAAAAAAATGATCTAATTGTATTGGCGATACCCTCAAATGATTTTGGTAACCAAGAGCTATCAACTAATGAAGAGGTTAAAGAATTTTGTTCTATCAACTTTGATATAAGTTTTTTGTTAACAGAAATTACTACTATTAAAGGTGAAAAGGGTCATGATTTCTTTAAATGGATAAAAAAAGAAGCTGGATTTTTAGCTTTTCCTAAATGGAATTTTTATAAATATCTAATTGATAAAAATGGGCAATTAGTTTCTTGGTACGCTAGCACAACAAATCCTAATTCAAAAAAGATAAATAAAAAAATAAAAGAGATTGTGGCTTATAAATAAAAAAAGCCATCAAAGATGGCTTTAGTTTTTATTTTGACAATAGATCTTATTCCCTATTTCCTAGGAACATAAGTAAAAATTGAAACATCAATATAAAATCAAGATAAAGTGTTAATGCACCCATAACTGATTTTTTACCAGCTGTTTCATTATTATCACCAGCTAAATACATATTCTTAATTTTTTGAGTGTCATAAGCGGTTAAACCAGCAAATATAAGAACACCAATTATTGAAATCATGAAGTCTAACTGTGTTGATGCCATAAAAATGTTAACTATTTGGGCTATGATAAGACCAAAAACACCCATCATTAAAAATGATCCCAATCCTGAAAGAGATTTTTTAGTTGTATATCCATAAATAGAAAGGGCAGCAAAAGCGGCCGCAGTTACAAAAAAAGCTCTAACAACCGAGGCGCCAGTATAAACTAATAACAATGAAGATATTGAAAGCCCCATAAGACCCGCATATACGTAAAATAAGCTTCTAGCTTTTTCAGCTGATATACTGTTTATTCTAGCTGAAATATAAAAAACCATTCCAAGAGGTGCTAACATTACCACCCATTTAAGTGGGCTTAAGAAAAATAATTCTCCAATAGGTGTTAATGCACCATCAGAAATAGCAAGAAAGTTTAATCCCATAGCCATGAAACCTGTCAATGCTAGGGCTGTTGTCATATGATTATAAACACCAAGCATATATGATCTAAGACCCAAATCTATCTGGGTAGCTTGAGCATTCGAACTTGACATGAAACGATTATTATTCATTTTCATATTTTCCTTATTAAAATTAATGTATCTTTCACTAATGTAGTGACTAATTGTCTCTAAAGCAATAGTTTCATAAAAATTTAATGTTTAAGTCTATTTTAAATAGTGTGTAGAGGTACAAGCTTATTTATTTGTGACTTTCTAATTTTCTCTGTTTCTGATTTTAATTGACCACATGCCGCATAGATATCTTGTCCTCGGGGTTTTCTGACAGGTGATGCAAAACCTGCATCCATAACTATTTTTGCGAAATTATCTATACTTTGTTTTGTAGAAGTTTCAAAAAATGATCCTGGCCAAGGATTGAATGGAATTAAGTTAATTTTAGATGGTATTCCAGAGATTAATTTAACTAAGTTTTTAGCATCATCTTCTGTGTCATTAATACCTCTTAACATGACATATTCCCACGTAATCCTTCGAGAATTTGATAAGTTAGGGTAATTTCTACAAGTATTTATTAATTCTTGTAAATTATATTTTTTATTTATTGGAACCAATTTATTTCTTAGTGGATCATTAACTGCATGAAGGGAAATGGCTAAATTTACCCCTAAATCAGTTCCAGCTTTATCTATATATGGAATGATTCCTGAAGTTGACAAAGTTATCCTTCTTCTTGAAATAGAAATACCATCATCTGACATCATTATTTTTATAGACTTACTAACTTCTTCATAATTTAATAATGGTTCTCCCATACCCATCATGACTATGTTAGTAACTTTTCTTCCATTTTTACCAGAGGGCCAATCTTTCAAATGATCCATAACAAGCATTAACTGTCCAATTATTTCACCAGCAGTTAAATTCCTAACTAATGCCTGCGTTCCAGTATGACAAAATGAACAATTCAAAGTACACCCAACCTGACTTGATAAACAAACAGTACCTCTATCATCTTGAGGTATGTAAACAGTTTCTATTTCTGAATTATCATCAAGCTTCACTAACCATTTGATAGTACCATCTTTACTTTCATAAATTTCTGATACGTTTAATCTTGGAACATATGCAATTTGATCTAAAAATGCTTTGTCAGATTTTGAAATATTTTTCATTTCATGAAACAATTGAGTTCCAAAACAATAGATCCACCTCCATATTTGAGTAGCTCTAAATTTTGGAAGATTATTAGAAATACAAAAAGTCTGTAATTCATCAAAACTGAAGTCTAGAAGATTTTGTTTCAACTTAGACATCTCACTTATGCTTTCTTAAAAAATTGATTAAGAACAACTTTTATCAATCAGTCTTAGTGCTTTTGTAAAACCAAGTAATGAGTATGTATCAACAATTTTATTTCCTGGAGTAGAAGTGCCTGTTACTTTTAAAACTTTACCTTTTCTCATTGATTGCACAAGAAATCTATCGATTTTAGAACTTTCTGACCAGGCTCTATCATCTACAGGAAATAAGTTTGTTTTTTTGCCATCTACATCAAAAATAACATCTTTATTGCGTTTGAAGTTAAACCCAGCTTTTATAGAAACCTCATGGGTACTTCCACCCTTAATGTTTGTAACAAAAACATATGGTTTCCCTCTATTATCTTTATTAAATTTACCTACTGTTTTAGTTGGTTCAGAAGTAATAAAACAAGTTTTGGATTTACCTTTAATAGTAGAGTAAGCTTTCCACTTTTTTTCTGAACCAAGCAAAGTAGTTTCAGCAAAAGACATTTTAGATAGAAAAATTGAGGACGTTAAAATTAAAGATAAAAAAAGTAACCTATATACTTTCATTTTGGTTCCCATTCAATTCTATCAGTAAATGCAATTTTAAGACCACAGTTTTCATTAAAATATATACTATTTAACTAACAATTATTCACTTTACTTACAACCCTTATTGTCCTTAAAATTTAACCATATAATTATTTTTTTTACAAAAATTACGATTTAAAGTAATTATGTGCGGAATATTTTGTGTGAATATATTTAATAAAATGATTAAAGGAACAAAATGCTAAAAGAAAACTCTGATATAAAAAAAGTTGTACTGGCATATTCTGGTGGGTTAGACACATCAGTTATATTAAAGTGGCTAAAAGACAATTATCAATGTGAAGTTGTCACTTTTACAGCTGATATTGGTCAGGGAGAAGAAGTAGAGCCTGCAAGAGAAAAAGCTAAAAGATTAGGTGTAAAAGAAATTTTTATAGATGATTTAAAAGAAGAGTTTGTTAAAGATTTTGTTTTTCCAATGTTTAGAGCCAACGCTCTCTATGAGGGAGTTTATTTATTAGGAACTTCTATAGCGAGGCCCCTAATTGCAAAAAGACAAATAGAAATTGCTAACATAACTGGTGCTGATGCGGTTTCCCATGGCGCAACAGGAAAAGGAAATGATCAGGTTAGGTTTGAGATTGGGTATTATAGCCTGCAGCCAAATATAAAGGTTATAGCACCATGGCGTGAATGGAATCTTACCAGTAGAACAAGTCTAATTGAATATGCTGAGAAAAATCAAATCAAAGTTCCAAAAGATAAAAGAGGTGAGGCGCCATTTAGTGTAGACGCAAATCTTTTACATATTTCGGCAGAAGGTAAAATTCTTGAAGATCCATGGATAGAACCAGAAGAGTTTGTTTACTCTAGAACAAAATCTCCATTTGAAGCTCCAGATAAACCAACAGAAATATTATTAGAATTTTTAAATGGTGATCCTGTTTCTTTAAATGGAGAAAATTTGTCCCCAGCTAAAATGCTACATAAGTTAAATGTTCTAGGTGGTGAAAATGGCATTGGCAGAATCGACTTGGTAGAAAATAGATTTATCGGAATGAAATCAAGAGGTGTTTATGAAACACCAGGAGGTACGATACTTTTTCATATGAGGAAAGCTATTGAATCTATTACTTTAGACAAAGGAGCCGCACATCTTAAAGATGAATTAATGCCCAAATATGCTGAATTAATTTATAATGGATTCTGGTTTTCTCCTGAAAGAGAAATGCTTCAAGCATCAATTGATCTTAGCCAAAAAAATGTTTCTGGGACTGTAAGAGCTAAACTATATAAAGGAAACGTAATCATAACTGGAAGAAAATCGCCATATTCATTATACAGTGAGAGTCTAGTGACTTTTGAAGAAGGAACAGCTGACTATAACCAGTATGACGCTGAAGGATTTATAAAGTTACAAGCTTTAAGACTTAGAGTTAAAAAAATGATTGAAAAATCAATATAGAATTATTTATTTAACACATATAGGCCCTACATTTCCATCTTTTGATACTTGTTTTAAAATTACTCTTTCATTTTGAGATATGACATAAGTATTTTTATATTTTCCAGATTTACAATTAACCGGCTTGATAAACTTATACTCAATAGGTCCAGCATTAGACGCTTCTATCAAGAAATTTTTAACATGCGGCTCTTGTAAAGCTACCATTGAGATAATTGCAATAAAAAATATCATTCTAAACTCCTTTATATTATATAAAACATAAATAAGTGGCTATAGTTTGACAAATAAGGACTGAATTAGGGCATTTTAATTTATTTTATAGGAGTTTATTGTGACTAAAGAAAATTTTATAATTCCAGAAACAATGCAAGCAGTAGAAATTTCTAAATATGGCGGTCCTGAAAACCTTAAAATTTGCTCTAGATTAACTCCAAAGCTTTTAAATAATCAGGTTTTAATTAAAGTTTCCTACGCTGGTGTTAACAGACCTGATTTACTACAAAGGCAAGGGAATTATAAAGTGCCTGAAACTGCTTCTGATCTTCCCGGTTTAGAAGTTTCAGGCATTATCACAGCTATAAATGGATCTAATATTAAATTCAATATTGGAGACAAAGTTTGCGCTCTCTGTCATGGAGGTGGATATGCTGAATACGTGGCAGTAGACGTAGGGCATTGCATGCCAATACCACAAAATTATTCAATGCAAGAAGCCGCATGTATACCTGAAACTTTTATAACTGTGTGGAGCAACTTGTTTATGAGAGGAAACTTATCTAAAAATGAGAAAGTTCTTATTCATGGAGGAACAAGTGGTATTGGCACAACAGCAATCCAACTTGCAAAACAATATGGTGCTAAAGTTTACGCTACGGCAGGAAATGAAAAAAAATGTGAAGCAGCTGAAAATCTAGGTGCAATTAAATGTATTAATTACAACACGACCCAATTTGAAGATGAAATTAACAAAATTACTAATAATGAAGGGGTTGATGTAATTTTAGATATGGTTGCCGGAAGTTATGTTCCTAGAAATTTAAAATGTTTGAGTTTTGACGGCAGGTTAGTAATCATTGCTGTTCAAGGCGGTATAAAAGATGAGATTAATTTTGCAAACCTTATGATTAAAAGACAAACAATAACTGGTTCTACACTAAGACCTCAGTCAACTGACGCAAAAGCAAATTACGTAGATAATCTAATCAAAAATGCTTGGCAATGGTTGGAAACAGGAAAAATAAAACCAATTATTGAGAATGAATTTAAATTAAGTGAAGCTGTTGATGCACACAAAGCTCTTGAAAAAGGTGAGCACGTTGGGAAATATATTATGAAAGTTTCATAATATTAGATTTATCATCTCAGAGCATCTATTGCTTTTTCAATGTCCTGAAAGACCATTGGATCATCTACAGTAGCAGGCATTTCCCATTCTGTTTTATCTGCTATTTTTCTAATTGTAGATCGTAAAATTTTTCCTGACCTTGTTTTTGGGAGGGCTGGAACAATAGCAACTAACTTAAAAGAGGCGACCGGACCAATCTCATTTCTGACTAAAGCTATGATTTCTTTTGATATAGTTTCATAGGATTTATTACAACCTTTATTTAGACAAACAAGACCCATTGGTACCTGACCTTTAAGTTCATCTGATACCCCAATAACCGCACATTCTGCAACATCCTGATGATTAGACAAAACTTCTTCCATTGCCCCCGTTGAAAGTCTATGACCTGCAACATTAATAACATCATCAGTTCTTGACATTATATATAAATAACCATCCTCGTCCTGATATCCTGCATCACCTGTTTCATAATATCCAGGAAATGAGGTTAGATATGATTCTATATATCTTTCATCAGCATTCCACAATGTTGGCAACGAACCAGGGGGTAATGGTAATTTTATTGAGATTGCTCCTAAAGACCCTCTTTCAACTTCAATTTTGTCTTCTGATAGCACATTAATATTATAGCCTGGCATAGCAACAGTTGGAGAACCTTTTTTGATAGGTAGAGCCTCTATTCCCATAGGATTTGAAGCAACAGGCCATCCTGTCTCTGTCTGCCACCAATGGTCAATAATTGGAATTTTTAATTTATTTTCTAACCAAGAAACTGTGTCAGGGTCTGCACGTTCTCCAGCAAGAAATAAAGATTTCAAACTTAATAAATCATGCTTTTTTATAAAATCGCCATTTGGATCATCTCTTTTTACCGCTCTTAATGCTGTTGGCGCTGTAAATAAAACACTCACTTTATATTCTGAAATAATTCTCCAAAAAGTTCCTGCGTCAGGCGTTCCAATCGGTTTGCCCTCAAATAAGACAGAGGTACAACCATAGATTAGGGGGGCATAAACAATATATGAATGTCCAACAACCCAACCTATGTCGGATGCTGCCCAATAAACATCTCCAGGTTCTACGTCATATATATTTTTCATTGACCAGTTAAGAGATACAGCATGCCCTCCATTGTCTCTTACAACACCTTTTGGTTTACCTGTTGTTCCTGAAGTATACAAAATATATAAAGGATGATTAGCCTCAACTGGCAAGGGTTCAGGAGAAGGTACGTTTTTAATGGCCTCATTCCAGTCTATATCTTGTCCTGTATTTAAAGGGGCTTGATGAGATTCTCTTTGAAAAATTATACATTTTTCTACTTTATGTTTAGCTAGCTCAACTGCTTTATCAAGAAGGGGTTTATATTTAATTATTTTGTTAACTTCATGACCACAAGAAGCTGAAACGATAAGCTTAGGTTGACAATCATCAATACGAGTTGCTAGCTCAGTTGAAGCAAAACCCCCAAAAACCACAGAATGAATTGCGCCAATTCTAGCACAGGCTAACATGGCTATTATCGCTTCTGGAATCATAGGCATATAGATAATTACTCTATCACCCTTAGAAACACCTAATTTCTTAAGTGCGCCAGAAAATTGTATAATTTGTCCTTGTAATTGCTTATAGGATATTTTTTTTTTAATATTTGTAACAGGGCTATCGTATATAATAGCGGTTTGATTTCCTTTACCTGATAACACATGTCGATCAATTGCATTGTAACAAGTGTTCAGCCTTCCATCAGGAAACCATTTATAAAAAGGTAAGTTAGAATCATCTAATATTTTTTGTGGTTTTTTCTCCCAATCAATACCTTCACTTTGTTTTTGCCAAAATTTAAGCTGATCTTCTTTCCAACTTTGATAAATTTTTTTATAAGATCCCAAAAACTTCCTCCCTGAATTTATTTGCTTATTCTTGCCTTTCTAAAGTTATGCATTCTCATTAATTGTTCCGATGCCTTATTAATAGTTGTTGAGGCAGCATATGGAATAGAAGTGCCAGGCCCAAAAATTGCAGAAACGCCAACATCATATAAAAACTGATAATCTTGTGATGGGATAACGCCACCACATACAACTAAAATATCGTCAGCCTGCCGTTTTTTTAATTCTTCAATCAACTCAGGTATAAGAGTTTTATGTCCAGCGGCTAATGAAGAAACACCAATAACATGAGCATTAGATTTAATCGCCTGCTCGACTGCCTCTGAAGGCGTTTGAAATAAAGTACCTATGTCAACATTAAAGCCTATGTCAGTAAATGCCGATGCAATTACCTTAGCGCCTCGATCATGACCATCCTGACCAAGTTTTGCCATAAAAATTTTTGGATTTTCACCAGCAATTTTTTTAAACTTTGATAATGCGTTGTCTACTTCTACAAAATCATCTTTATTAGAATAGGATTTTTTATAAATATCTTTTATGACTTTTTGTTCAACTCCGTATCTTCCATAAACCTCTTCTAAGGCATAAGAAACTTCTCCTACAGTTGCCCTCTCTCGCACCGCTTCAATTGATAGTTCTAGCAAATTTCCAGTATTTTTTTCTGCAGCATTTTTTAAATTAGCCAGCGCTTTATTAACATTGGCACTATTCCTAGTTTCTTTTATTTGCTTTAATTTAATAATTTGTTCTTCACGAACTATATTATTATCTATATTTAATACATCAATTGGATCTTGCTCATCAGATTTAAATTTATTTACTCCTACAATAACCTGTTCACCAGAATCAATTTTAGCCTGACGTTTAGTAGCAGATATTTCGATTTCTGATTTAGGAAAACCATTGATGACAGCTACCGTCATCCCACCCATATCTTCAATTTTTTGAATAAGGGTGTCAGCTTTTTCAATCAATTCTTTAGTCAAATTCTCAACAAAATAACTTCCTGCAAGTGGATCAACTGTGTCGGTAATGCCTGTCTCATGTTGAAGAATTAGTTGAGTATTTCTTGCAATTTTAGCAGAAAATTCTGTAGGCAGGCCTATAGCTTCATCAAATGAATTAGTGTGCAATGACTGCGTTCCACCTAAGGTAGCTGAAAGGGCTTCTATTGTAGTTCTTATAATATTATTATATGGATCTTGTTCTTGAAGACTGGCACCAGATGTTTGACAATGTGTTCTTAACATCTTTGATTTAGGATTTTTACAATCAAATAATTTTTCTACCCATTTTGACCACAAATAACGGGCAGCTCTTAATTTGGCAGCTTCCATAAAAAAATTCATGCCTATAGCAAAAAAGAAAGACAACCTTGGTGCAAAATCGTCAACCAACAAACCTCTTTTAGTGGCTGCCCTTATATACTCAAGACCATCTGCTAAGGTAAAAGCTAATTCCTGCACCAAAGAAGCTCCAGCTTCTTGCATGTGATAACCAGAAATCGATATCGAATTGAATTTGGGCATTTTTTTTGATGTAAATTGTATAATATCAGAAACAATTCTCATAGAAGGCTCTGGCGGATATATATAGGTATTTCTTACCATGAATTCTTTCAAAATATCGTTTTGAATAGTTCCACTTAATTTTGCTACATCTACACCCTGTTCTTCTGCTGCCACAATATAACCTGCTAGAACTGGAAGAACAGCACCGTTCATTGTCATTGAAACAGACATTTTATCTAATGGAATTCCATCAAATAAAATTTTCATGTCTTCTACACTATCAATAGCTACTCCAGCTTTGCCAACGTCTCCATAAACTCTTTCATGATCTGAATCGTATCCTCTGTGAGTAGCTAAATCGAAGGCTACTGAAAGTCCTTTTTGTCCGGAAGCCAAGTTATTTTTGTAAAATGCATTTGATTCAGAAGCTGTAGAAAATCCAGCATACTGCCTTACAGTCCAAGGTCTACCAGTATACATTGTTGCCTTTGGGCCTCTTAAAAAGGGAGCTTCTCCTGGAATAGTATCAAGATGCTCTAAACCTTTATTATCTAAGGAAGTATATAAAGGTTTAATACTAATACCCTCTGGGGTTTCTACAACAAAGCTATCTATCTCAGTTCTTTTAAGTTCACTAAGAGCATTTTTTTTCCAATTTTCTAAACTTTTATCTTTTTCCATACATATCTCTAACTATTAATAATCTAGTTAAATGCAAACTCCATTATCACTTGATCGACAGATAGAGTATCATTTTCTTTGAACTTTATTTTACTAATTTTACATTTTTTGGGAGCAATAAGAGTGTTTTCCATTTTCATTGCTTCTACAACACATAAAGCTTGACCATCTTCAACAACGTCACCCTCTTTGACTAAAACTTTAATTAATTTACCTGGCATAGGACAAATCAAAAGATTTGACTTATCTATAATTTTCATTGGTTTCATGTGCTTCATATGCTTAGCAACATATTGAGGCAAGACAAGCCCTGATATTGATATACCTCTGTAGGATAAATATAAATATGGATTATGATAACTAATTCTACATTCAATTTTTTCAGGGAAAGTTATTTCAGATTTAGGTTTACTGAACAATTGAACATTAGCACTAACTAATTTTTTAGAAAAATCTTTATGCAAATAAATAGGGACAAACTCATCTACAATTCCAGACACTTTTTTGCTTGGTAATGGTTTCAGTTTAAGTTGATTTTTATCATTACCAAGCTGTTCTGTTCTAAATTTAAAAAGACTAGATCCACCTTCTATAGAATTATATTTTAACTGAACCTCCCATTCTTCTGAAATTTCATGAACGTTTTCAGTGTCTTTATAAATTTCTGTTATATGATAAGCCAATAAAAGAGAAGCTAGCGTCCACTCTTCGTTTGCACTTGGAAAAACACCATTAAAACCCTCTTTATACTCATCTTGAATAAAGGATGTGCTCAAGTCGCCTGATTTAAATCTTTTATTCGCTAAAATTGCAGACAAAAAAGGAATGTTATGATCAATACCTTCTAGTAAAAAATTATCAAGCGCAGATTCCATTCTACTTATTGCAGACTCTCTTGTTTTTCCCCATGAACAAAGTTTTGCAATCATTGGATCATAATACATAGAAATTTCATCACCTTCTTTTACACCTGTATCATTTCTTGTGACTGTATTATCATCGTGTTTTTTTTCTTTTGGTGGATCATATTTTGTTAACCTACCAATCGATGGCAAAAAACTTTTATATGGATTTTCTGCATATATTCTAGATTCAATAGCTGAACCATTTAACTCAACATCTTCTTGCTTTATCTCTAATGTTTTACCACTAGCTATATTTATCATTTGTTCAACTAAGTCTATCCCCGTAATCAATTCAGTTACAGGATGCTCCACTTGCAAACGAGTATTCATTTCGAGAAAATAAAAGTTTTTATTTTTATCAACAATAAACTCTACTGTTCCAGCGCTAGAATAACCTACTTCTCTAGACAACTTTATAGCCTGTTCCCCCATTTCCTCCCTTGTTTTTTGATCCAAAAAAGGCGATGGAGCTTCTTCTATAACTTTTTGATTTCTTCTTTGTATTGAACATTCTCTTTCACCTAAATGAATCGTGTTCCCAAAATTATCTGCCAACACTTGAATTTCAATATGCCTTGGTTCTGTTATAAATTTTTCTATAAAGATCCGTTTGTCACCAAAACTACTAATTGCTTCACTAGTAGCTCGTTCAAAGCTTTCTGCAACTTGATCTTTTGAAAAGGCAATTCTCATACCTTTGCCGCCACCGCCTGCACTAGCCTTAATCATTACTGGGTAACCAATTTCATTCGCAATTTTAATTGCTTCATCTTCATTGTCAATAATTCCAATATGACCTGGAACAGTGTTAACACCTGCAGCTTTAGCAATTTTTTTAGATTCAATTTTATCACCCATAGAAGCTATTGCAGATTTAGATGGGCCAATAAAAGTTATACCTTCTTTTTCTAATAATTCTGCAAAATTTGCATTTTCTGATAGGAAACCATACCCAGGATGCAAAGCATCACAAGATTTTTCCTTACAGGCCTTAATTATAAGATCTGAACGTAAATAACTCTCTGATGCAGAAGATCCACCTAAGTAAACAGACTCATCTGCTAAACTTACATGTTCTGCTGATCTATCTGCATCAGAATAAACAGCTACTGTCTTAATATTCATCTTCTTGGCAGTTTTGATTATTCTGCAAGCGATTTCACCACGATTTGCTATTAAGATTTTTTTAAACATTTTAATTTCTATTTTCTATTAAAGCGGAATATTCCCAAATTTTTTATTGGGGTTTTTTTGTGTTTTATTTTTTAATTTTGAAAAAGCTTGTATTAATCTAAAGCGCGAATTACTTGGTATGATTACGTCATCAAGAAAACCTCTTTCTGCGGCAATAAATGGATTGGCAAATCTTTCTTCATAATCGGTTGTTCTTTTTTCTATTTGTTCAGGATTATTTAACTCATCTCTAAATAAAATTTCGACCGCACCCTTAGCGCCCATTACTGCTATTTCTGCTGTAGGCCAGGCATAATTCGCATCCCCTCTTAAATGCTTGGAACTCATGACATCATAAGCACCACCATATGCCTTTCTAGTAATCAAAGTAACTTTTGGAGTTGTAGCTTCTGCATATGCAAATAGAAGTTTTGCTCCATGCTTAATTATTCCGCCGTACTCTTGAGCTGTACCTGGCATAAAACCAGGCACATCAACTAATGTTAATATAGGTATATTAAAGGCATCACAAAACCTAACAAAACGGGCTGCTTTTCGACTTGAGTCAATATCTAAACAACCTGCTAAAACCATTGGTTGATTTGCAACAACACCAACTGTTTGGCCAGCAAGTCTTATAAAACCAATTAGTATATTCTTAGCATAATTCTCTTGTAACTCAAAAAAATCATATTGATCTGCAATTGATTTTATTAACTCTTTCATATCATAAGGCAAATTAGGGTTTTCTGGTATTAAGGTATCCAATGAAAGAGATACCCTTCTAATTGGATCTTGAGTTTGTCTAATATTTGCGCCTTGCGAGTTATTTGAAGGTAAAAAATTTAAAAACTGTCTTAAAATAGTTAATGCCTCTATATCATTATTAAACGCACCATCAGCTACAGACGAAATAGTCGTATGTGTTTCAGCCCCCCCAAGCTCTTCTGCTGTAACCTCTTCTGAAGTAACAGTTTTTACAACATCTGGACCAGTAACAAACATATAGCTAGTATCTTTAACCATAAACGTGAAATCTGTCATAGCAGGAGAGTAAACAGCACCACCAGCACAAGGTCCCATTATCATTGAAATTTGTGGAATAACTCCAGACGCAAGTGCGTTTTGGAGAAACACATCCGCATATCCACCAAGAGATTCAACTCCTTCTTGAATTCTGGCACCACCACTGTCATTTAGGCCAACAATTGGTGCTTTGTTTTGTATAGCAAGTTTCATTATTTTAACTATTTTTTTTGCATGGTCTGAAGATAAAGAACCCCCAAATACTGTAAAATCTTGAGCATAAACGTAAATTAACTTCCCGTTTACCTTACCTGAACCTGTAACAACACCATCGCCAGGTATAGTCTTCCCATCCATACCGAAGTCTCTGATACGATGAACAACAAACATATCAGTTTCTTCAAACGAACCTTCATCCAGCAAAACATTAATTCTCTCTCTTGCTGTGAGTTTTCCTAATGAATGCTGTTTATCAATTCTTGCCTGCCCACCCCCTAGGCGAGCCTTTTCTCTTCTAGACTGAAGTTCAGCTATAATTTCTCTACCAGATTTTTTAATAATAAACTCCCCACAGAATGTTATAGAAGACATATTTACCAAAATTTCGAAATTTTAACTAGCAATAATCTATTTATGTTAATTGAAAAATTATAAAATTTGTTTAAAAATTAAATCTTTATTACCTAAGATAAATATATTTATTTGGAGTTTTTATGTCTAAAAAAGTTTCTAACATCGGACGATTAAATCACATCGCTATTGCAGTACCCGATATAGACAAAGCTTCCAACGCTTGGGAAAAGGCCTTAGGCGCAAAGATTAGCTCACCACAAATACTACCCGAGCATGGAGTAAAAGTAGTGTTTATAGAAGCGCCTAATACAAAAGTTGAATTACTTGAACCATTGGATCAAAACAGCCCTATTAGTAAATTTTTACTCAAAAACCCTAATGGAGGAATGCATCATATTTGTTATGAAGTTGAAGATATTCTAACCGCATCAAAAAAGCTTATATTGAGTGGTGCAAAAATTTTAGGTGATGGGACACCAAGAATAGGCGCCCACGGAAATCCAGTAATTTTTTTAAATCCATCAGATTTTTCTGGAACATTAATAGAATTAGAAGAAGTAAAATAATTTTAATTATTTTTTTTATAAATAACTTTAGAACCACATTTTTTACAAATTAAGTTAGATCTTCTTCTATGAACCTTTTGTTGCCAACATTCATTTACGCAAGACCTAACCCACTTATATTCAGAGAACTCTAAAGTATGACAACGTTGAGCGGAACAGCCTAGTTTTAGTGCCATTTCTTTCCAAACTTTATTGTGTCCATGTTTGGGGCCAACTAAGGCATGGGCAATCTCATGCAATATAGTATCATTAATATCCTCATGAGAAGATTTTTTTACAAAATTTCTAGAAAAAGAAATTTTCTTTTGATTAAAAAAACAAGCCCCTGCTCTAACTTTTGCGTAATCAAGGTCTAAACTCCAGTCAATAAGGCCGTGTTTATTCATTTCAGATCTAGCAAGTTTTAAGAAATTTTGAAAAAATTCAAAATCTTTTGGTCTCTTTTTAGGAGCAGCTGAAACTCCAACTGAATTAAAGAGTTTGTTAATTTTCAAAATTGTTTTAATCATATTTCTTTGTTTAAGTAAAAATAAGATATCTAATTATTGTTTAAGGAATAAAAACAATTGCTTGAATTAAAAAATATAACATTAAAATGGATTTCACCAGTAGAAAAAATCCTTATAGAAAACCTAAACATTAAAATAGAAAATAGTGAGATTTTATGTGTTTTTGGAGAAAGTGGGGTTGGAAAATCTTCGTTAATAAATGTTATTTCGGGAGTTCATGAAGAAAATTTTAGTTTTGAAGGAGAAATAAGATTAAACGGAAAAAACCTTAACAATACCCCTACAGAAAAAAGAAAAATTGGACTTCTTCTTCAAGATGGCACTTTGTTCCCACATTTGACAGTAGAACAAAACCTATTTTTTGGGATGAAAAAAAGTTTAAAAAGAAGCGAAAAAAATAATTTAATTATAGAGTATCTTGATAAAGCTAACATGTCAGGTTTTCAAGATAGGTACCCAAATAGTTTGTCCGGTGGACAAAAAGCAAGAATAGCTTGTCTCAGAGCTATTTTATCAGAACCTGATGCATTACTCCTAGATGAGCCATTTTCATCTTTAGACCCTTCGCAAAGAGATAGCTTTAGACAATTTGTTGTAAAACACGTTAAGAAAGCCAACATCCCATGTCTACTTGTTACTCACGATGAAGGTGATAAGGTTATAAGTGATAAAACACCTCTAAATTTAACTCTTTTCCAAAAATAAAATTCTACATACTGATTAATTCTTTGCTTAACTAGTAATATTTGTTACAGATTAAATAAAAAAAGTTCAAGGTGCACAATGAATTCTTCAATTAATGCTTCTAGTTTGATAATTGACAAACAAGAAAAAAGAACCATCACGCAAGAAGAAGCAGAACAAGCAATTAAAATACTTATAGAATATATTGGTGAAGACCCTAATAGAGAAGGTTTAATGGAAACTCCTAAAAGAGTTATCAAGTCTTTTAACGAGTTTTATGCCGGTTATAATCAAGATCCCAAAAAACTCTTAGAAAAAACTTTTGAGGATATAGAAGGCTATGACGATATTGTAATACTAAAAAATATTAATTTTGAAAGTCATTGTGAACATCATATGGTCCCAATTATTGGAAGAGCAACTATTGGATATTACCCTAATAAAAGAGTAGTTGGTATTTCTAAGTTAGCAAGAGTACTCGATGTTTTTGCTAAAAGACTTCAAACACAAGAAACAATGACTGCACAAATACTTAACTGTATTGACTCTGCTTTATTGCCTAAAGGTACAGCAGTTTTTATTGATGCCGAACATCACTGCATGAGCACAAGAGGTGTTTTAAAAAATGATGTAACTATGACTACTAATCAATTTAGCGGTTGCTTTTTAGAAGATATAAATTTACAAGACAGATTTTTAAAAATGGCCAACTAATTTTTTAAATATTATCTTTTTAATAAATATTTACAGAAAAAATCATGAAAATTGCACCAATAATTTATCTAATAGGCATGTTGTTGTGCATACTATCTTTGTTTATGATGGTACCAGCTTTTGTAGATTGGTTTTATGGTAATGATGACTGGCCAGCTTTTGTCGGTTCTTCATTTATAACTTTATTTGTCGGTGCTGTTTGTTTCCTGTCCAATAGAGGAATAGTTACAGAACATCTAGAATTAAGACAAGCTTTCCTATTAACTAATAGTGCTTGGATATCAATTGCTCTATTTGGATCTCTACCTTTTATGTTCTCTCAAATTGATATGAGTTTTACTGATGCAATTTTTGAATCTACTTCTGGAATCACGACTACTGGAGCAACAGTTATAAATAATTTAGATTCAACCTCACATGGTATTTTAATTTGGCGAGCTCTTCTTCAGTGGTTAGGAGGCGTTGGTATTATTGTAATGGCATTGGCGGTTTTACCTATGTTGTCAATTGGTGGAATGCAGCTATTTAAAACAGAATCTTATGAAACTCCTGATAAAGTTGTACCCAAAGCAGCAAGCTTTGCTGCTGGAATAAGTTTAGTATATTTATCATTAACAAGTATTTGGGCGATGATGCTGTGGCTTGCTGGCATGCCTATTTTTGATTCAATAGCACATGCAATGACAACTCTAGCAACAGGTGGCTACTCTACAAGATCTGATTCTTTAGCAGCTTTTGGATCATCTTCTATAGAAATAATAGTGATTTTTGGGATGATAGTTGGTTCGCTACCCTTTGTGCATTATTTATCTATAACTAAAAAAGGTTTTAAAAACTTAATAAAAGACGATCAAGTTAAATTATTTTTGACATTAATAATTTTTGTTGTGTTCATAATATCAATATATTTAAGCTTTCAGGATATACCGTATTCAGAAGCTTTAAGACTGGCAGCTTTTAACGTGATCTCTATAATTACTGGAACTGGTTTTGGAACATCAGACTTTAATAATTGGGGAGGTTTTCCAACCGCTATCCTTCTTATTTGTATGTTCGTTGGCGGTTGTGCAGGGTCAACAACTTGTGGGTTAAGAATGGCAAGAATACAGGTGTTAGTTGCAAACGCAAAAGCTCAAATTTCTAAACTCATAAGACCTCATGCTGTTATAGTATCCTATTACAACCAAAAGCCTATTCCAGAAAATGTTGCAGAGTCAGTTATGGGTTTCTTTTTTTTATACATTATATCTTTTGCTGTTATTGCTTGTCTTTTAGGGATGCTTGGACTGGATCTAATTACAGCTCTTTCTGGTGCTGCATCTGCAATTGGAAACGTTGGTCCCGGGTTAGGCGATATAATTGGACCATCAGGTTCCTACCAAACAATACCCGACATGGGAAAGTTTTTTTTATGTGCTGGAATGATTTTAGGTAGGTTAGAGATTTTTGCAATTCTGGTTATGTTTTCACCACTATTTTGGAAAAATTAAATCTTAATTAGTTAGGCCGTGAAAAAAAACGTTCTTTTTTACAAAATTCACAAACAACTTTAATGTCTCCATTTTCATCTTCAATTTCACTTAATTCTTTTTTATCTAATTTTTTCAAAGCAAATTGCACTCTATCTTGAGAACAACGGCACTTATCTTTGATTTCAATTTCATCATACGTCGTTACTTTAATTTCGTGAAATAATCTAAAAAGAATATCTTTAGAAGAAAGTTTTGTGGATAAAAACTCTTCTTTTTTTAAAGTTGACAAAAAGCTTTTTGAAAGCTCCCAAACTTCTTTATTAGCCTCTTCAGAAAATTTATCCTTCATTGGCATTTTTTGCAGCATAATCAAACCACCCGGGAATAAATTCTCTCTTTTGTGCTGATCTAAATCATAATAGTTAAAAGTAGCAAATTTAGTTTCTAATTGTTCTGAGTTTGAGAAATACGACTCTGTTGCCTTTGAGACCCCTTCTTCTTCAAGAGCAACAATGCCTTGGTATCTTTTAGAATATTTACCTTGATCTAATGTAAATGAAATATGACCAGAGCCCATTAATTTTAATAAATTAGCCTCTGTATCTTTAAAACCCTCCTTTAAACCAACATAACCTCTTAAACATCCATCATTTGTTATATCAGCAAACAAAGTATGAACCTCTCCTGAACCTTTTCCTTGTATTGTAAAAACACCTTCATGTTTCATTCTTGAACCCAAACAAGCTGTTATAGTTAGCGTGTCTGCAAGTAAAGCTTCAATATTGCTGGAATATTTATGGCGACTAATTATATCATATAAGACCGTATCAAATCTAACTATTAAACCTCTCACTTCATTATTAGCTAGTTGAAATGGAATGATGTGATTTGTACTATTCATGTAATATTTTTAATTAAAGCAAAATTGCATAATAGCTTTTTGTGCATGCAACCTATTTTCTGCCTCATCAAAAATAACTGAATTAGCACTTTCAATAACTTCTGAAGTAACTTCTTTGTTACGGTAAGCTGGTAAACAATGCATGAAAATAACATCTTTATCTGCTAACTTTATAATTTTTTCATTTACTTGAAATGGAATGAATTTTTCCTCAGGCAATGGATCTGTCTCTCCCATGGAGTTCCAAGTGTCTGTAATTATACAATTAGCTCCATGAGCCGCTTCTAATGGATCATGTGTTACAATAATGTTTTTATTCCTATCTTGGGCCCAGGCCAAAGTCTCTTTATCAGGGTTAATACCCTCAGGACATGCTATATAGAGCCTTATATTTAATAATGCTGAGGCTTCAATCCAACTTTGTAAAACATTATTACAATCTCCAAACCATCCAACTTTTTGGTTTTCAAAGTTCCCTAGATTCTCTTTGATTGTAATTAAATCTGCTATAACCTGACAAGGATGACTGAAATCTGTTAACGCATTTATAACAGGTATAGAAGAGGTCTCAGCATATTTAATCAACTGATTATGACCAAAACACCTTATAACTATCAAATCAGCATACCTTTCTAAAACTCGAGCAGTATCTTCAATAGTCTCCCTTTCGCCTAGCTGCATTTCTTTTTCGTTAAGAATATAACTTTTTCCACCTAATTGATTAATTCCAATTTCAAAAGAAACTCGAGTTCTTAGAGAAGGCTTTTCAAATATAAGCACCACGTGTTTATTATTCATAAAATTTGGGTAAGGCTCTTTTTTCCACTTTAAAGAAAGAGAGATCAAATCTAAAAGTTGATCTTTTGAAAGATCTTTTAAATCAATAAAGTTAGGCATTTTTACTTTGTTTTCATTTCTATAATAACGTTTTTGAGTATATCAAAGGCTTTATCGACTTCCTCTTTCGAGGTATTTAGAGGAGGTAGTAATCTAATAGTATTTTCGGCAGCTCCTACTAACAATAAACCTTTATCTCTTGCAACATTACCAAAATTTCCAGCCGTAACTTTCTCATCTAATTGAAAGCCCCTTAACATTCCTGAACCTTTTTTATGAACTAAAATTGGTGAATTTTGTAAATCATGTTTTAATAGTTCATCCATTTTTTTGTCAAAATAGGTAACCATTTTCTTTAAATCATCAAGAAAATTATTTTCTAACAAAAGATCTAAAACAGCGTTTGCGGATCGCATTGCTAAAGGGTTTCCTCCAAATGTGCTTCCATGAGTTCCAGGTATCATTGCATCACCAACATTAGCTCTTGCTAGAACAGCACCTACAGGAAACCCTCCTCCAAGACCTTTTGCAAGAGCAATGATATCAGGTTCAATTCCTTCTTGTTGATAAGCGAACAAAGACCCTGATCTTCCCATTCCAATTTGCACTTCGTCTGAAATTAATAAAGAACCATTTTGTTTAGCAATCTCCTGAAGCGATTTAAGATAACCTGGAGGAGCTTTTCTCGCACCTCCTTCACCTTGGACAGGTTCGACCAGAATGGCTGCAACATGCTTCCCAATATTTTTTTTAAGATTTTCTATATCTCCCCACTCAACGTGAGTGAAACCTTGTGCTGATGGACCAAAACCTTCTCGAAATAACGGTCTATCATTTGCAGCTAACATTGCTAACGTGCGGCCATGGAAAGCGCCTGTTGCACAAATTATCTCTGTTCTATCTTTATCTCCATTTGCCCAGGCATATCTTCTCGCCACCTTAACTGCTCCTTCTGTAGCCTCAGCTCCAGAATTGCAGAAAAAAACTCTATCTGCGCAAGAATTTGCAACAAGTTTTTCAGCCACTGTTTCTTGCTCTGGTATTCTATAAAGATTAGATGTATGCCATAATTTTGATGCTTGATCTTGAAGAGCTTCTACAAGTTTAGGATGGCAATGACCAAATGCGTTTACAGCTATCCCACTGGCATAATCTAAATATCTTTTTCCATCTTCGGAAATTAAAAAACTACCCTCGCCATGAGTAAAAGCAATGTCAATTCTTCCATATGTAGTCATTATAGATGGGCTGATAGGCATTTTAGAACTCTTTTATAAATTTATAATTAAACATATTAACAAGATTAAACATAAACAAACAATGAAGAAAAAACTATATAAAATGTTTAGATAATTTTAGTCCTTGAGCTTGATAATTACTAGTACCTCCAGCTTCACCATATAAAAAACTTGGTACATTCGCCATTGGTTCATAAACTAATCTGCAGATTGTTTGTTCTTGTTCTATCAAAAAAGGAACATCATGAGACCTTATCTCTAAAACAGCTTTTGTTTTAGATGCTCCCAATTCTGATAACCCAAACCCAGGGTCAAAAAAACCAGCGTAATGTGCTCTAAATTCTCCAACTTTAGTATCATAGGCTCTCATTTCAGCAGCGTAATTAGAAGGTACAGAAACATATTCTTTACTTGCTAAAATATAAAAAGCATCTGGGCTCAGTACTAATCCAGATGAAGAAGTCCCATTTTTAGAATTACTATTTTGATAAACTAAATCTTCAGTTGTAATTTTTTCCCAAAAAGATTCTCTTTTATAAAAACCAGGTTTATCAACGTCAATAAGTCTTGTATGCTTTCGTGCCCTATATCCAATTAATCCATTCTCACCAACAAGATCAACTGACAAAGGAACTCCATTTTTTATTTTATCAGGGAGACTATCATTGTCTTCAGTTCTCACCAGTCCTACATGCTTCTGAAGAATTTCCATTTCCTTATCAGTGGTAATTGAATACCCTCTTCTTATTCTAAGTTGATTGAGCCTGGAACCTGTTCGAACAAGGACTGAAAATGTTCTCGGTGAAATTTCTGCATAAAGGGGACCCTTATATCCAGCAGGAACATCCTCAAACTCTTGTGCTCCATCTACGATTAACCTAGTAAAAACGTCTAATCTACCAGTAGAACTTTTAGGATTTGCAATACCAGACAAATTATCTGTTAAGGAAACATTTTCCAAAAGTTTTACTATATATACACAACCACATTCTAAAACCGCTCCATCTAAGAGGCTAAATTCATGCATTGCAAAATCTTTTAATCTTTCTGAAACTAAATTGCCTTTCCCAGGCAAGAAAGACGCCGGCACTCTCCAAGCTCTTATACCTAACCTTAGGTCAATTGATGCCGGCTGAATAATATCCTTATCAATTTCTTGATCACTACTAATAATGTTTTTAGCAACTAATTCAGTTATTTCTTGTCCAGACAAAACACCAGGTACTTTTTTAATGTCATTCATAATATGTTTTCCAAAATTTTAACATTCTAGGATCTTAGCCTATAACCTGATTTAAGAACATACCATGCAAAAAAACTAAGCCCTAAATTACATAAAAATAAAATCAAACTTCCTTGTATGGGCGATGCATCACTTATTCCTAAAAAACTATATCGCAATCCATCTATAGCATAAAAAATAGGATTGCAATAAGCCACTAGTTTAAGCGTCTCTGGCAATCTTTCTATTGAGTAAAATGTTCCTGACAAAAAAGCTAATGGCTGAATAACAAAGTTAGAAATTATTGCTAATTGATCGAATTTTTGAGCCCATATTCCTGCCAGCATGCCAATAATAGCTAATGTAAAAGCTCCTTGAAATAAAAATAAAATCATCCAAAAAAAATGATTTGGTAAACTAAGTATTCCCAAGGACCAAAGTAATAAAAAAGATCCCATAAAAACAAATAGCCCTCTTGTTACTCCAGCTAAAGCATGTGCTATTAAAATCTCTATTGGTCCAAGTGGCGACATCAAAAGGTCTACGATTGACCCCTGCACCTTGGCAGTCATAAAAGCTGAAGAGACATTAGCAAACGCATTTTGAATAACGCTCATCATAATTAATCCAGGCACTAAAAAAGTAATAAATGGTATTCCTTGCAAACCCGCACTCCTATCAATTGCTATAGAAAATACAATTACAAAAAGTAATGTGGTTACCATGGGGGCAGTTATTGTTTGTAAAAAAACATTAGTAAATCTTTTAACTTCCTTTAAATATAAAGTAAAAAAACCACTCCAATTGACCTTACCAATTTCACGTTTTACACCTAGATTTACATTATAATTTTTCAATAACTTGTCCTTATAATTAAAATATTTATAATCTTATTAAAAATAATGCTGTTAAAGTTAATTAACATTAATGGATCTTTTTATGAATAATAAAGATAAAATAATCAAAAAATTAAGAAACTCATCAATGTCATATTTAGCACGTTATGAAGTTTCAACATATCAATTCGAAAATACCCTTAAAAGAAAAATGTCTTACTACGAAAATGATCTTAAAGAAGAAGAGAAAAAAAATATACTAAACTTAATTAAAGAAGAAATGCTTAAAGCAAAGTTTATTGATGATGCAAGATATGCAGAAATTAAAACTAGGTCTCTTAGAAGACAAGGTGGATCTATTAAGTTTATTTATGCCAAACTTAAAGAAAAAGGAATATCAAATGAAATAATCCAATCTTCTATTGAAATGGTTGATAATGGGCTTGAAAACCCAGAAATAAAAGCTGCTATTCAATTTATGAAAAAGAAAAGTATTGGAATATTTTCCTGTAAAAACTCAATTGCCGATGAAAAAGATAAATATAATTTAAAACAGAAATGGCTTGGTTCTCTGTCAAGGAAAGGTTTTTCTTTAGAAACCATTAAGAAAGTTATTGATATTAACGATATCAATAATGCAAATTTAATTTTAGAAGAGTAATTGTAAATTAGGGAGCATTAAATGTCAGATATAAATTTATATAAACCATCATCTAATATTGTTGAAAACTCTCATGTAAACCATGAAGTCTACGAAAAGATGTATGAAGAATCTATAAATTCTCCTTCAATTTTTTGGGCAAAACATGGAAAAAGAATTGATTGGATAAAGCCCTACTCAAAAGTTAATGAGGTTTCATATAATAAAGATGACCTTCGTATTAAATGGTTTGAGGATGGAACTCTGAACGCAAGTTTTAATTGCCTTGATAGACATATAAAAACTAAAGGAGAAAGTACTGCGATAATTTGGGAAGGCGATGACCCAAGCGAAAGTAAAAACATAACCTATAACGAGCTTTATAAAGACGTTTGCAAATTTGCAAATGTTTTAAAAAAAGCTGGTGCCCAAAAAGGTGACCGTGTAACAATTTATATGCCAATGATACCAGAAGCAACAATTGCAATGTTGGCTTGCACAAGAATAGGAGCAATCCACTCTGTTGTTTTTGGAGGGTTTTCTCCTGATGCATTAGCTGGACGCATAGAAGATTGTAATTCATCAATTATTATCACCGCTGATGAAGGTATTAGGGGAGGAAAAAAAATTCCTCTTAAAACTAATACTGACGAAGCCATATCCAAAGCAAAGATGTGCAAAACTACTATAGTTGTTAAAAGAACTGGTGGAGAAATTAATTGGATAGATGGTCAAGATATCTGGTACCACGAAGAGATGGCACTAGCATCCTCTGATTGTTTGCCTACAGAAATGAATGCTGAAGATCCTATGTTTATATTATACACATCTGGATCAACTGGAAAACCCAAAGGTGTATTACATACTACTGGTGGGTATATGGTTTATGCTTCTATGACACACCATTATGTATTTGATTATCAAGAAAATGAGATTTATTGGTGTACCGCTGATGTAGGGTGGGTAACAGGTCATTCATATATAGTGTATGGCCCACTATCTAACGGCGCTACAACTCTAATGTTTGAAGGTGTTCCAAATTATCCTACTGTTAGCAGGTTTTGGGAAATTGTAGATAAACACAAAGTAAATATTTTCTATACTGCACCGACAGCAATAAGAGCGCTAATGGCTGAAGGAGATGAACCTGTAAAAAAAACAAGTCGTTCTAGTTTAAGAATATTAGGCAGTGTTGGAGAACCTATTAACCCTGAAGCATGGAATTGGTATAACAATGTTGTGGGGGACGGGAAATGCCCAATAGTTGATACATGGTGGCAAACTGAAACTGGTGGCATATTAATCACTCCTCTTCCAGGAGCTACTCCTACAAAACCAGGATCTGCAACAAAACCATTTTTTGGAATAAAGCCGGTTCTAGTAGATAATGAAAACAATGAACTAGATGGTCCTTCAGAAGGAAATTTATGTATTGATATGTCATGGCCAGGTCAAATGAGAACAGTATATGGAGATCATCAAAGATTTATAGATACTTACTTTACAACATTTCCAGGAAGATATTTTTCTGGTGATGGATGCAAAAGAGATGAAGATGGTTATTATTGGATAACAGGAAGAGTTGATGATGTCATTAATGTATCAGGTCATAGGATGGGAACAGCAGAGGTAGAATCTGCATTAGTAGCTCATTCTGATGTTGCTGAAGCTGCTGTTGTTGGGTATCCACATGATATTAAAGGTCAAGGTATCTATGCCTATGTAACATTGAACATAGGTGTGCCTGAATCAGAAGAATTATTATTAGAATTAAAGCAATGGGTTAGAAAAGAAATAGGGCCTATCGCTTCTCCAGACTTAATTCAATTTGCACCTGGTCTACCAAAAACAAGATCTGGTAAAATAATGAGAAGAATTTTAAGAAAAATTGCTGCTAATGAGCATAAAGAGCTTGGTGATGTCTCTACTTTAGCTGACCCACTTGTTGTTCAAAATTTAGTAGAAAACAGAAAAAATATATGAGTTTGATTTAAACACCCCATATTCTATTTGCAAATTCTGGATAAAACTCAGAAACCATTGGTGCTATGCACTTTCTTAGAGTTTCTATTCGAGTTTTGTCAGGCAAATCCATTTCTGAGAGATCTTTATCAACATCAAAATCAAAACCTGTTAATTCGATGATACTATCTAAAGTCTCATTCATATTTAATTTAAATAAAGAAAATTTTTTTTGCTTCTTATTGAATTTAAATAACGCTCTATTTGTTAATAAATATTTGGGTCCGCCTGGCCTATATATATTATCATCAGACACTCCAGGAGCAGAAATAAAATCTACATTTTTTACAAGGGTTCTTGGAGAATGCTCTTCTCTAAACAAAATTATTTGGGGAACAACAAAATACATCAAAGGAGAACCAAACGATCCTGGAAACCTCTTGTCAACATTTGGATACTCTCCAGTTCCAACTAAATTTATATTTGCGTTACCATCAATTTGGATTCCACCTAAAAAAAAGGTATCTATCCTTCCTTGAGCAGCACAATCAAAAAGTTCTCGAGCTCCATCCGTAAAATTATTATATTTATTAGAATGTAAAATAGTTACTCTTAATCTTTTATTGAAATTTTTAGCTTCTTCTTTAGCTAGCAAAGCTGCTGCTCCAGGTATTGGAGATGCTGCTCCAACAGCTACATGATTATCATTTTTTAATAAATTAGCTAATTGGCTTATTAAGAGCTCTTCTCTTTTTATATTTAAATTCACTAATTCTAAACCTTAAATTAACTTTTCAAAAATTGTTTCATGTATTCATTAAAACTTGGTTGTGTTTTGGCAGCAATAGAATATTTTTTAATTTCATCATTGTCTGATTCATAAACTCCAGGAAGCTTACATGGCCATGCACCATTTTTAACTACTGATATACCATCAATATATAAAGCTGGAAGACACGTGGCGGCAGATAATTCATTTTCAAAGAAATCTGTATCTATGATTTCCTCCACTGTTACAAATACTTTTTTTGAAGCATGCGCTAATGTTGCGAGCTCCCTTCTGCGCCCAATTTGGATATTTCCATTTCTATCAGCATATGAGGCATGAAAAACTAATACATCTAATTGGACTGCTGGTAATAAAAGTATTGGCTCATTTTCAACCCCAGAAGATTTCATTGGGTTAGAAATTATTTGCCAATCTTTTCTATTTTTTTGGACATCAGATCCAACAACGCCTCTTAAGGGCATAAAAGGAACAGATTTTTCAGTAGCTTGAAGTTGAGCATGTAGTGCTGGACAAGTTGAATCTTTAATCAAAATTTTACCATTTTCAACAGCCTGAGAAAATCTAGGCGCTAATCCAAATTCACCTAAAGTTACCGCCGCTGTTTCAATTTCTGATACGCATCCGCTTCCAATTAACATGTCACCTTGAATTGTAGTTAGGGGCAAACAATATAATTTTAAATTTTTAACACCTTTGTTTATTAACTCTTTGGTAAAGGTCATTGGCACACCAGAATAATCAGCAGGAATACCTAAGAGAATTCCATCTTCAATTTGATCAACAATTTCTTTGACAGTAAATTCTTCAAATGATTTCATTTGTTTCCTCCTAGTGTCTAATAAAAAAGTAATTAATAATTACTTTTTTTACCTTCCTTATATTTAGAAATTGATTCTTTTAACATCTTTTCCTCTTCACAACCTAGAAAGCATATTTTTTCTAATTTTTTTAAATTGTCTTCAGCTTTTTCTAATTGCCCTAATGTTAAAAACATTTCTCCTTGATATTCAAGGGCACCTTTATGTTTAGGAGACAAAACTAGAGCTTTGTTATAATAAAAAGAGGCTTTTTCTAAGTTATTTATTTTTCTAAAAGAATAGCCTAAATAATTATAAATATCTGGATCATTCTTCGTGGACTTTTCTGCTAATAGTAAACTTTTGATGGCAGATTCATAAGATTCATTTTTTATTTGTTTAAGAGCTTCAAAATAAGATGATGATTTAGTAACATTGTTTTTTGAGTTGTCAGAATCACCTCCAGCGGCATGCGCTTGTGAAAATAATAAAAAATAAAATATTGAAAAAATAATTTTTAGGTATTTTTGAGAATAAAAATTTTTAGATTGCAATTTTAAGCTCCTTTATAGATTATTTTATTTTAATTAAAAATTTAGCATAACCAATGAAATATTTATTTATTATTTTTACTCTTTTTCTCATTATTAAAAACGATAAAGCTTTTAGTAATGTATTACCAAATGACATGTTTTCAGCTTCAGAGGTTATAGAATTACAAATGAGTGCGTTACAAACAAATTCTATTTCAAATAACGCTGGCATCTATCAATGTTGGCTATTTGCCCATCCAGAAAATAAAAAATATACTGGGCCATTTTCTAATTTCAAAAACATGATCGCTAATACGTCTTATAGGATATTATTAGACTCTAAGAAATTTAAAACAAATTTATTGTCCAAAGTTAATAATGTTATAAAATTTTCAGTAGAAGTAGACGCCTTTGATAATAAGCGTTACAAATTAATCTGGGTTTTAGAAAAAGCTAAAATTAATGATAAGTGTGTAAATTGTTGGATGACTACAAGCGTTACTCAACCACAATACATTGGTCAACTTAATTAAATTTTTATAAAGAGGACAAAATGAAAACAGCAAAAGATTATTTACAAGAAGCAAATGAGGTTGTGAAAAAAATAGATGTCAAGGAAGCAATCGAAAAACACAAGTCAAAATCTTCAATTTTTATTGATGTAAGAGATAGCTCAGATATCAAAAAAACAGGAACTATTCTTGATGGTCTGGAAATACCTAGAGGTTTGATTGAGTTTGTTGCTGATGAAGCTACCCCTTTATATAATGATAAACTTAAAAAAGACGCTGAAATTATTTTAATATGTGGTGTTGGTGGTCAAGCTGCTTTAGCAGGTAAAACTCTGATAGAAATGGGTTATCAAAATGTCCTTAATGTTGGCGGCATACCAGATTGGGAAAAAAACGGTGGCCCAATGAGGAAGTAATTTCTTTCTATTAAATTTGGTGGAAAAATGTCAAAAAAGACTGTTGGAATTCTTATGCCAGGAGACATGGGCCATGGCTGTGGAAAAGTTTTTTTAGAAAATAATTTTAGAGTTGTCTCCGCTCTTAATGGAAGAAGCAATAGAACGAAAAAACTTTCAGAAACTGCTGGAATAGAAGATGTAGCTTCAATTGAGAATATCGTCAATTATTCGGATATAATATTATCAATTCTTCCACCTGAAAAAGCTTACGAACAAGCAGTTCAAGTAAATAAAGTCATTTTAAAAAGTCAAAAACCTACTACCTATGTAGATTGTAACGCTATTTCTCCAGAAACAGTAAAAAAAATTAATCAAGAAATTTCATCTGAATTTTGTAATTTTATTGATGCTGGAATAATTGGTTTAAATCCCATTGTTGAAAAAGGACAAACTAGGTTTTATGTTTCTGGACCAAATACTGATCCGATAATGATGCTTAATAACAAAGGCATCATTATTAAAGATTTAGGTAAAGAAATAGGTAAAGCTTCAGCAATGAAAATGGTTTATGCTAGTGCTACCAAAGGAACCTTTGCTCTTCATGCAGCTGTTTTAACAACAGCCCATAAACTTGGACTTTCAAATGATTATTTTACAGAATTGGAATATAGTAAACCTGATATCTTGTTAGCTATGGAAAGAATGGTTCCACGAATTCCACTTGATGCCGCAAGATGGGAAGGAGAAATGCATGAAATTGCAAAGACTTTTTCTGACGCCGGTGTTACTTCAAAATTTCATGAAGGTTCTGCTGAAATCATGTCTTTAGCAAACAAAACACCAATTGCTGAAGAGACTAGAGAAACAGTTGATAAAAACCGTTCTTTGATACAGGCACTTGACATGTATGTAGAGGCTCTAAAAAAGTAACACTTCCTTCATATTTATATCTTTTAATTTGATTAACATGTATATTAATTTAATAACCTTTTAATTAAAGATTGTTGCAAAGAATGCGTGATAAAATTCTAAATTATGTTAGTCCTAATTACTTTTATGGATGGATCATTGTTGCAGTAGCTAACCTAGGTATTTTTTCAAGTGGCCCTGGACAGTCTCATACATTTAGTGTTTTTGTAGGCCCCATTGGAAAAGACTTAGATCTTTCAAGTACATCCATAGCCTCAGCTTACGGTTTAGCTACCTTAATTGCAGCATTTATGCTTCCATATATGGGTAAACTTATTGACAAATATGGGGCAAGAAAAACGCTTATAATTGTCAGTATTATACTAGGATTTTCATGTGTTTTTTTTGGCGCAGCTTCCAATTTTTTAATGTTAACTGTTGGTTTTGGTTTTCTTAGATTTTTTGGTCAGGGCTCGTTAATGCTAGGGTGTGCAAATCTTGTTTCTCAGTGGTTTGATAAAAAACGAGGATTTGCAATGAGCTTAATGGCTTTAGGGTTTGGGATATCAATGGCAATACATCCCCCCTTATCTCAATTTCTTATCGATGAGTATGGATGGAAATTTGCTTGGGTCTTTTTGGGCGTATCAACATGGATAATTATGGTTCCTACCTTATATATTCTTGCATGGAATACTCCAGAAAGTGTTGGTCTTCTTCCAGATGGTGATAAAAGGGCAGAATCAATTAACGATAAAAATGAACCGATAGAAGGTTTGGATCTTACCCAAGCTCTTAAAGAAAAGTCTTTTTATATTTTATCGGCCATGTGGTTTGGGATGGCTATGCTAGTAACAACACTTCATTTTTATCAAGTTACTATTTTAACAAGCCAAGGAATATCTACAGATTTTGCAGCTAACCTATTTACTGTGTCAGCTATCGCCATGGTTTTATTCATGCCTGTTGTAGGAAAACTTTTTGATAATATTCCAACTAATTTCGTTCTTACAATTGGTCTAATAATAAATTGTATTTCGCTTTTAAGTATAACTTATGCAAATAACGAATATTATGCATTTTTTTACGCTATCTTTTTTGGTATCAATAATGCCATAAGTATGACTATGTTTGGCTATATCTGGCCGAGATATTTTGGTAGAAAACATCTAGGAAGCATACAAGGTACTGGTCAAATGATTGGTGTTATTGGCGCTTCACTTGGACCTTTACCCGTTGGCTTTGCAATTGACTATATCGGTGACTCTTTAGTTACAATTAGATATTTAGCTTTATATCCATTAATAATAAGTTTCTTAACAATTTTCTTTTTAAAGCCTCCTCCTTCTTTGACAAAAAAATAGACTAAACTTTTTTTATTTGGAAATTTGATTGATAAAATCTTTCATAAAACAATCTAACAACTTTAAAGCTATTACAGCAATGTTATTAGCTGTTTTGTGTGTAACAATAATGAGTGTTCAGGCAAAACTGGTAGGTATAGAATATCATGCAGCTCAGATAACTTTTGTTAGAGCCATAGTTGTATTAATATTTCTATTTCCACTAATATATAAATTGGGCGGTTTAAATTTTCTTAAAACGAACAAACCTATTTTGCACTTTTTTAGAGGCCTTGCAGGTTTAACAGGAAACATAATGTTTTTTCTTGCTTTTCAAAGACTTCCAGTAGCAGATGTAACCGTTATTTCTCAAGCAGTCCCTATTTTTGCATCTATTTTAGCAATAATATTTTTAAAAGAAATTATAGGGTGGCGTAGGTGGTTAGCCATAATAGTTGGTTTCTTAGGTGTAATAATTGCTATAAATCCAACAGGACAGATTGCCGTTGCATCTATTTATGCGTTAGGTGGAACAATAATGTGGTCTGTCACTATCATTTTTTTAAGATTGCTTGGTTCTACAGAACATCCAGTTAAAACTGTGTTTTATTTTATGTTGGTAAGTTTTATAATTACATTTTTTTTCCAACCATTTTTATGGAAACAACCAACATTAGAAGTTATTTTTTTATTTGTGGGTATTGGGCTCGCAGCTTTTTTAACACAGTTATTAATGACATACGCTCTCCAAAAGGCACCTGCATCAATTGTAAGTCCATTCAATTATACTGGAATTATATGGGCAATAATTTTTGATTATTTGATATGGAACTCACACCCTGTTTTTACAACAATTCTAGGTGGAATTATCATTACCATTTCGGGAATATATATATTCAGAAGAGAGGCTAAATTAAAAAAAATTAGATAAAGTTATTTTTAAAATGTAATTTTACAACTAATTTAAAAATAATGAATCCTAAAATAGGCATGATAATCATCCCAATATTCAAAGGAATATATTCACCAACAAATCCCAATAATATTCCGCCAACTGTTAATGAACCAAAAGATATACTTGACCACCAAGTTAAAACCCTAGCCCTGTATAAATCTTCTACTTCCATTTGAATAATAGTTTGAGTTCCAATACCAACAACTGTTGTACTAAAACCAACAATTATAAAAGCTAAAGCCATTAGATACATATCTGAGATACAACCAATTATTGAGCTCATTATTAATCCTAAAATTAACATTAAAACTAGTTTTGTCTCCATTTTTATATTGTTATTTTTTCTTAAGCCTATCCAGATAGAAGCTGACAAAGCTCCTAATCCTGCAGTAGCTGTGATTAAAGATAAACCCAAACTACCTTGATTTAATATTTCTCCAGCAATTGTTGGTTGTATTTCAAGCATTCCTCTTACAAAAAAAGCACTAATAAAAACTATAAATAGCCCCTTTACAATAATGGGTGTATTTAAGGCTACTTTTCCTCCTTCAATAAAACGTTTTAAAAACTTATCATTATTATCCGAAGATTTTTCTCGTTTTCTTAGAGGCATATACATTAAAACAGGGATTAAGGGTATATATGCCAATACAGCTATTAAAAAAGTGCTCTCCAAACTAAATAATGCTATACTGACTCCTGCAAAAGCTGGCCCAATTACTCTTGAACCGTTAAAAGATGCTGAGTTTAATCCCACCGCACTAGATATTAAATTTCTTGGAACAACAACAGATACAAATACTAGCCTTACTGGGTGGTAACAGGCGCTAAGTAAACCTTGGACAATTGATAAAAAAGCTAATGAAAATAATGTATGAAGATCAAGAAATTGTAAAAACCATATAATCACGCCAACTAATAACATTAATATCTTTAGAATAATGCTAGCTGTTCTCATATTCCAGTTTTCGGCATAAACCGCAAACAGTGGGCCAATTATTCCAGCGGGAGCCATCAAAGCTAAAGTAACAAAGCTTGTCCAAAAAGTTGACCCTGTAATTTCCCATGTTAGCCAGCCAACGCCTATTTTTTGAATCCATAAACCCAATAAGGCAAATGTATTACTAATAAAATATAATAAAAAAGCTTTGTTAGACAACGCATTCATTACTGTATAAAATTTTCAATTGCACTATTAAATGATTTTGCGTCCTCACAATATGGTGCATGACCTACATTCAATAATTCTTTAATCTTTGCATGTGGTAATAATTTTTCTAACTCATATGAGCGTTTTTTTGATACAACTATATCTTTAGATGCTTTGATAATCAGGCAATCTTGATTAAGATTGGATAGATGTTTTGTAGTATCTAAAGTTTGCATAGCCATCCCTCCACACATAATCGAGCTTTGAGTAATTTCTCCACTAATTGAAGATAAAAATTTAAAAACTTCTATATCTTTTAATTCCGGTAACATCTCTTTAATTCTTAAATCACCAAAATCACTGTCAGACATTTTAACTCGCTCTTGTAATCTCGAGTTGTAATTTTCCATTAAAGGTCTTCCTTTAGACCAGCCAAAGCCTTTGTGTGTACACGATAAAATAACTTTATTAGTTAAGTCATGATTATTAGCAGAAAAAATTTGGGCTAACATTCCTCCCATTGAGTGTCCCAAAATATCACAGCTGGTAATTTTTATATTTAATAAAAATCTTCTTAATAGTTTTGCTATTGAGGTCATATCAATATCAGCATAGTCAGAACCACCAAATCCTGGAAAATCTATAGCTATGATTGATCTTTTATTTTGAAAATATTTAAATTGGTATGCCCAACTTTTACTATTTCCATTAAATCCGTGTAATAATAGTAGTACTGGCTTGTCTTTTTCAGTTCTAGAACGATAAGATAATTTAAGATTAAGTGGTTCATCAAAATAGAAATCTAACTTAGGAATGTCTTCAAGTAGGTTTTTGTAATTCACATTATAATTCCTTATTAACATTTTTTAGTATAACTTAATCTGATATATATTAATTCAATATTTTGAATTTATTAACTTTTGTACAAATATTAACCGTTAATGATAAAAACTAGAAATTTGTCTTAAATGAACATTAAAAATAAAATCAAAGACTCCATTCAAGATATGGTGCAATGGCGTAAACACATTCATGAAAACCCAGAAACTGCGTTTAATGAAATAGACACATCAAATTTTATTTCTGAAAAATTAAAAGAGTTTGGAATTGAAGTCCATCAAGAAATTGGGAAAACTGGTGTCGTTGGTATTATTCAGGGTAAAAATACTGACTCTAATAAAACGGTTGGTATCAGGGCAGATATAGACGCTCTTCCAATGACTGAAAAAACAAATTTACCATATGCTTCTAAAAATGATGGAGCCATGCATGCCTGTGGTCACGACGGTCATACCACTATGTTATTAGGTGCAGCTAAATATTTAGCTGAGACAAGAAATTTTAATGGTACCGTTCATTGTATATTCCAGCCTGCAGAAGAAGGAGGAAACGCCGGTGCAAAAGCTATGATTGAAGATGGGCTTTTTAAAAAATTTAAAATTGACTCTGTATGGGGAATTCATAATTGGCCAGGCGTATCCGTCGGTAAAGCAGTAATTCATGAGGGTTTTGCTATGGCTGGAGGTGACATTATAAATTTAAAAATCCAAGGCAAAGGTGGTCACGCAGCTCAACCTCATCACTCAAATGATCCAATTGTTGCAGCAGGTTTTACTATTACAGCCTTACAAAGTTTAGTATCAAGACAATTAGATCCATTCAAAAATGTAGTTTTATCATTAACTAAAATAGAGGGTGGCTCTGCTTTTAATGTAATTCCAGACAGTGTAACGATTGGCGGAACACTCAGATCCACTGACAAAGTATTGAGAAATGAAATGCTAACAAAAATAAAAAATATTGCTCAAAATGCATGTGCAATTAATAACTGTTCTCTTGATTTAGAAATAAGACCTGGATACCCCTCCACAATTAATGATATTAAGAGCGCCCAATTGGTAAAAGAAATTTTTGAGAAAACTTATGGAAAAAGTTCAATAAATAAGGATGAAAAACCAACTATGACATCCGAGGACTTCTCATATATGCTTGAACAAAAACCTGGTGCATATATTTGGTTAGGTGCAGGAGAAAAGTCTGAGAAACTGCATAGTCCATATTATGATTTTAACGACGAACTTTTACCTATTGGTGCAAATTTTTGGGCAAGCTTGGCAGAAAACATTCTTTCAGAATAAAAACTTTATAAAAGGATTTCTCCTTTAATATATTTTAATGCCTCATTAGTTTCTGGTTTGTTAAAAAATGTCTTTGAATTTTTTTGCTCTATCACCTCACCTTTATTCATAAAAATTATATTTGTTGCTAATCTTTTTGCTTGAGCCATATCATGAGTAGTTAAGATTATACATGTGCCCTTTTTATTCTCTTCTAAAATTATATCTTCAATTAATTTTAAAGAAAACGGATCTAAGTTTGCTGTAGGTTCATCAAGAAGTAATATAGAAGGTTTTGTCAACAAAGCTCTCGCAAGAGATAGTCTTTGTTTTTCTCCGCCAGATAGTAACCTAGCTGATTTTTGGTCATAACCACCTAACCCACACCTAACAAGACTATTTTGAATGATATTTTTATCAATGTTTTTATAAATATTAGCAATAAATTCCATATTAGATAATACATTTCTTCTCAACAAAGTGGGATTTTGAAATACCAAGGCTTGCTTTTTTCTAATATCATCACTGTGAAGAAAAGAATTGAAAGTTATTTTACCTTTTTGGATATTAGTTAAACCATTAATAGTTTGTAATAAAATACTTTTGCCAGCTCCATTTGGTCCTATTACAGCAGTTATATCTTTGTCATGAATTTTAAAATTAATTTTATTTAAAATATTTACTGAACCAAAGGAAACTGACAAATTATCAGCTACGATAGGCGTTATTTTTTTTTGAGACGTTTTATCTTTTTTATACATACATGTGCCGTTTAGCATTCATCTTTATAGTGATTAATAAAAAGTTAGTAATCAAAGCTATAAATAAGAGAATAATACCTAAGGCTAAAGCTAGAGATAAATTACCTTTAGATGTTTCTAAAGCTATTGTAGTAGTCATAACTCTTGTTAAATGGTCAATATTACCACCTACTATTATAACAGCGCCCACTTCTGATATTGCTCTACCGAAACCAGCCAAAATTACCGTTAAAATAGAATATCTAGCATCATAAAGATAAGCCATAATTGCTTTATGGGCAGGTACTACCAAAGATGTAAAAAGATTTTTATACTCTTGACTAATTTCTTCAACAATCTGAGCTGTTAAGGAAACTATGATTGGCGTGATTAAGATCATTTGAGCAATTATCATAGCGGTTGGTGTATATAAAATTCCAAGCCATCCCAAAGGACCAGACCTAGAGACAATTAAATAAACTACTAAGCCCACAACAACTGGTGGTAAACCCATCATAGTATTAAATAAAATTAAAACACTATTCCTACCCCAAAAATTCTTTATCGCCAAAAGTGTACCAAGAGGTAAACCTAACAAACAAGAAAGCAAAAGTGATATCCCGCTTACCTTAAATGATAGAATTAGTATTTCAAATAGACTCTCATCAGTCGTTATAACTAATTCAATCGCCTTGTTTAAAGCTTCTAAAATGATATTCATATTCATCTTGATTTTTTATGTTTTAATATGCAATATTATGTTTATTTTACATAAATTGCAATTTATCATTATAATTAGAATTTAAAATACATGCTAAAACTAAAATTTATCATTTTTTGCACTCTACTTTTTTCAAAGCCGTCTTTAGGGGAAAACTCTATTATAGTACAGTCCACCACCTCCACTTATAATTCTGGCTTTTATAACTACATACTACCAATAATAAAATCCGAAATTAATGTAACCGCTCATGTTGTTTCAGTTGGAACTGGAGCAGCTTTAAAAAATGCTTCAAATTGTGATGGCGACGTAATTATAGTCCATGCAAAAAAAAGAGAATTAGATTTTGTAGAAAAGGGCTTTGGAGTAAAACGATTTAATTTAATGTACAATGATTTTATAATTGTTGGCCCTAAAAATAATTCGGCCAACATAATAATATCTGATGACCCTATAGAAGCTTTTGAGAAAATATTTAATACCTCGTCAATTTTTATATCTAGAGGAGATGACTCTGGGACACACTTTAAAGAAATGTCTATTTGGGAAAAAGCCAAATTAAAACCACGTCAATTTTCAGGTTCTTGGTATAGAGAGGTTGGCTCTGGCATGGGGGCAACTCTAAACCTTGCTAGCGGTATGGGAGGATATACTATAACTGACAGAGCTTCTTGGGTAAATTTTAATAATAAAAATGACTTAAAAATAGTTGCTGAAAAAAATAAATTACTTTTCAATCAGTACGGAATTATAATGGTAAATCCTTTAAAATGTCCAAATACCAATACAAATGATTCAAAGAAATTTATTAACTGGCTAATATCCTCATACGGACAAGAACAAATTAAAAATTTTAAAGTCAAGAATCAGCAGTTGTTTTTCCCTAATGCAAACTAGTTTATTAAACAACACATTGTTCTAGCGGCAAAACATATGAATTCTTCATTTCTTGTAAAGAAATACTTGAGGACATTTTGGTAAACTCAATTTCACCAATCAATTTTTGCTGAAATTTGTCATAATCTTCAATACTTGGAGCTACAATTTTTAACAAATAGTCTGCGTCTGAACCAGTTAATCTATGCGCCTCTATGATTTCATCATGTTTCTCTATCAAACTTTGAAAATTAGAAATCCAATCTTTTGAGTGATGACTGACTCTTATAGACAAAAAAACAACTATAGATAAATTTATTGCCTCGCGGTTCAGCACTATAGTTTTTGCAGAAATGACTCCATTCTCTTCCATTTTTTTTATTCTGTTCCAGCAGGGGGTTGCAGACACCCCTACCCTTTTAGAAATCTCAGATAAGGGCAGACCTGAATTTTTTTGAATCAGAGCCAAAATTTTTAAATCAACATCATCTAACATAAATCCTCCAAAAGAAAAAATTTTCTAAAATTAAGATTTATTAAAAAAAATTATTTAAATGTCAATATTTATTATTGCTATAAAAGAATATTTATCTATTTCTTTTTCAAAAGGAGATTTGCAATGAACACATTTGTAATAAAAAAACTTAGGAAATTTTTATTTAAAACATTTTTTTTAATTATTTCTTTGGCATTAGCTTCAAAAGCATTTTCAAATAACTTGAAGGTCATAACAATTGATTATGCTTACTATAATCCTGTTAGCTTACTTATGAAAGATAGAAAATCTCTAGAAAGAGAATTTGAAAAAGATCAAATCAAAATTAGATGGGTTCTTTCTTTAGGATCAAATAAGGCACTTGAATATCTTAATGGAGGAAGTATAGATTTCGGGTCTACTGCTGGTGCAGCTTCAGTAATTGGTAGAGCTAACGGTATTCCTATAAAGGCCATATATGTTTATTCAAAACCAGAATGGACAGCACTTGTAACTAATAAAAGTAGTGGAATTAATAGTATAAGAGACCTTGTTGGCAAAAGGGTCGCCGTTACTAGAGGAACAGATCCTCATATTTTTTTATTGCAAGCCCTAGACAGCGTTGGATTAACTGAAAAAAATATAAAACCTGTTCTTTTACAACATCCTGACGGATACAGGGCATTGGTGAGTGGACAAGTTGATGCTTGGGCAGGTTTAGATCCTCATATGGCAAAAGGCGAATTAGAGACTAAAACACCACTATTTTATAGAAATGCCGACCTAAATACATATGGAATATTGAATGTTAGGGAAGAGTTTGCTTCTAAAAACCCTTTAATTGTAAATAGAGTGTTAAAAATTTATGAGCTCAACCGTAAGTATGCCATTGCTAATAAAAACGAGCTAAAACAATCTTTAATTAAAGCCGTAAAACTTAGTGATGATGTTGCAGAAAAACAACTAAGTGAAAGAACAGATATATCTAATCCACATATAGGCCCTAAACAAATAAACACTTTTTTAGCCGCAGGAAATATTTTACAAAAAATTGGGATAATAAAAGAATCAATTTCTATAGAAAATATTGTTAATGAATTAGTAGATACCAGTTATCTAACAAAGAATTAATTATAATTATTTAATATGTATTTAATTTTAAAAAACATAAATTTAAAGTTACAGGATAAATTTCCTAAATATTTATCCTGTAATTTAATTTATCAATTATCGCATAATATAATTGGTATTGTTCTTCCAATAATAATTATTATTATTTGGTATTTACTAACTATAACTGAAACTGTTCGAAATAATCTTTTACCTCCTCCACAGGAAGTTATTGACGAATTATTAAACCTGTCTAGTGATGGCACTTTATTTTCCCATATTTTAATTACTTTAAGTAGAGTTTTCTATGGGTTTGTTTTTGGAGCTGTCGTCGCTACTATTTTGGGTGTAATAACAGGTGTTTCTCCAACTTTAAGAAGCTTTTTTGACCCAACCATACAAGCCTTAAAGGCCGTGCCTTCTCTAGCCTGGGTTCCACTATTTATTCTATGGTTTGGTATTTTTGAAGATAGCAAAATAGCTCTAATATCTGTAGGAGTGTTTTTCCCAATTTATTTAAATTTGATGATGGGAATAAGACAAATAGATAAAAAAATGATCGAAGTAGCTCATATTAATAACCTTAACTACTTCCAAACAGTTAGATGGGTTTTATTACCCGGAATTATTCCAGAATGGGTAACAGGTCTAAGGAGTGGACTTGCTCTTGGGTGGATGTTTGTTATAGCTGCGGAATTAATGGGAGCAAGTGAAGGACTAGGATATTTAATGATAGATGGTCAAATGACAGGAAGACCTGCTTTAATAATAGGGGCATTAATATTATTTGCAATCATTGGGAAAATAACTGATGAGATTTTATATATTTCAGCAAAACCATTTTTAAAATGGAAAGTTTCTTTAAACACAATGCAAGAAGAGGAAAATAATGCTTAAAATACATAACGTTTCCAAAGCTTTTAAGAACAATGATAAATCTGTCAATGTACTTGAAAATATAAACTTGTTTGTTGAAAAACAAGAAATACTATCCTTAGTAGGTCAAAGTGGATGCGGTAAATCTACATTATTAAGAATTATTTCTGGCCTTGAAAAAGCTTCATCAGGACATGTTAAGCTTTATGACGAAATTATAACTAAACCATCCTCAAGCATAGCTATGGTTTTCCAAGATCCACGCCTAATGCCATGGCTTAACGTTTTCGATAATATAAAATTATCAATACTGAATGATAATAAAGAAACCCAGAAATTTAAAATTAACAATACACTTAAAAAAGTTGGGTTGGAAAATGCTGGAGATTTATGGCCAAGACAACTTTCTGGTGGTATGGCCCAAAGAGTTGCTATAGCTAGGGCACTTGTTCAAGAACCAAAAGTACTATTACTAGACGAACCCTTTAGCGCTCTAGATAGCTTCACAAAGACAAATCTACATGAACATGTAAAAGATTTATGGTCTTCTTTAAAAATAACTATTGTTATGGTTACACATGATATTAATGAAGCCACAGGAATGTCTGACCGAATTTTAGTTCTTCAAAAACCAGTTAAAAATAAAATTTCGAAAAATGAAATTATAAAAATTAATCAGCCAAGGTCATCATATAAGAATGACGAATATAATGAATTAATTAAAAATTGTATTTTTAAGACAAATAATATTCAGACCGCTGCTTTCATTTAAGCTAAAGTTACAATGATGCAGTTATTCCACCATCTACATAAAGTATGTGGCCATTTACAAAGTCTGAAGCTTTAGAACTCAAAAAAATACTTGCACCAACAAGTTCTTCGACTTTTCCCCATCTTCCAGCAGGAGTTCTCTTTTCCAACCAAGAAGTGAACTCTTTGTCAGAGACAAGTGCTGCATTTAATGGAGTATCAAAATAACCTGGAGCAAGGGCATTACATTGAATCCCATATTTAGCCCAATCTGTTGCCATTCCCTTTGTAAGATTACCTACAGCACCCTTTGTTGCTGTATATGGTGCTATCCCAGGCCTTGCTAATGAAGTCTGAACACTTGCTATATTAATAATTTTTCCATAACCCCGTTTAATCATATGTTTGGCAACAGCTTGGCCTACATTAAAAATGGAAGAGACATTTGTACTTAATAATTTTTCAAACATATCAGATGGGAAGTCTTCAAGAGGAGATCTAAACTGCATTCCTGCATTGTTAATGAGAATGTCAATTGATCCAAATTCTTCTTCAAAATCATCAATTTTATTTTTAGTCTCTTTTTGATCAGTAACATCAAAACATAATTGGTATAATCTATGTGAAGAGTTTAGAGATTTAGCTGCGTTATTTAACTTTTCTTTATTTCTTCCGTTTAGAATAATTTCAGCGCCAGCATCACTTAAGCCTCTAGCTAATGCATAACCTATTCCTTGAGAAGAACCTGTAATGAGAGCTTTTTTACCTTTAAGGTTAAATAATTCAATACTAGAAACCATTCTTTTCTCCAAATTTAAAGTGTTGAATATATATAAATAATAAAATTATTGCTAATTTTCTCTCATAAACTTAATTTTAAATAATTATTCATTAGGAGACACAATGAGATCCTTAAAAATTCATGGCCCTGAAGATCTAAGAATAGAAGATTATCCCTTAGAAAACATTTCACCTTATCAAGTTGAAGTCTCCATTGCTATTGGGGGTATATGTGGAACTGATCTACACTATTATAAACATGGAGGCTTTGGTCAAATAAAGTTAAAAGAACCAATGATTTTAGGCCATGAAGTATCAGGGTATATAAGTAAAATAGGATCAGAAGTATCAAACTTATCAATTGGCCAATTGGTTTCCGTGTCGCCATCAAGGCCGTGTAACAAATGTAATTTTTGTTTTAATGGACTCCAAATTCACTGTTCTAATATGCAATTTTATGGATCAGCTATGCCATTCCCACATATTCAAGGAGCATTTAGAGAAAATTTAATTGCAGAAGCTTATCAATGTATTCCTGCCGATGGTCTTTCTCCAGAAGAAGCAGCCATGGCTGAACCTCTTGCAGTTTGCTTACATGCTACCAAACAAGCTAAAGATATTTTCGGCAAAAAAGTTCTCATTGTTGGCTCCGGTCCAATTGGAACACTCTGTGTTTTATCTGCCAGGAGAGCAGGAGCAAAAGAAATTTTTGTTACAGACATTTCTGACAAAGCTCTAGAATATTCAAAATCAGTTGGCGCTGATAAAGTTATCAATACTGCTCAAAATAAAAATCTAATTGAAGAACTACAAAGTGGAAAAGGTTA
>CAKZQZ010000055.1 GCA_937142855.1 uncultured Alphaproteobacteria bacterium
TGAAGTTGATCCTGAACTTGAGGCAGATCCACTACTGGAGGATGTTGCAGCTGAACCACTAACAACCTTTTGTGATGCTGTTTCACATGCTGAGAGCAAAGCTAAGGTTCCTAACATGGCAAATATTTTTTTAGTCATTACAAACTCCTTAAATGAATCTTCCTAATTCTTATCGGTTGCACAATATATTAATTAATTCCTAAATTCAACCTATTTTAGTCCTCTAATTATTTAGTTGGGTAACAGGGGTGACCAAGCGGGGTCTGAGCCATCACTTGGAGTAATTATCCTTGTCTCCCTAAAACCTGTTATATCTATTTTATACAGATTCACATTTGTACTCTTCCCATCATCTATAGGTTTGTCTTGTTTAAAATACATTAATACTCTGCCATTAGGTGCCCATGTTGGTCCCTCAACCAAGTATCCTTGAGCTAACAATCTTTCACCTGAACCGTCTGGAGCCATGACTCCAATATAAAATTTATTCTTATGCATTTTTGTAAATGCGATTAACTCCCCCTTAGGTGCCCACACTGGAGTAGCATATCTTCCATTTCCAAAAGAAATTCTTTTAATGTTTTTACCATTTGAGTCCATTATATAAATTTGTTGCGATCCACCACGGTCAGAATTAAAAATTATTTGCTTACCATCTGGAGAATAACTTGGAGAGGTGTCAATAGCAGAACTATTAGTTAATCTTTTAACTTCCTGATTATTTAAATTCATAGTGTAAATGTCTGTTATACCCTTTTGAGCTAAACTCATAATTATTTTATCACCTGCAGGTGAGAATCTAGGGGCAAATGTCATGCCTGGGAAGGAACCTAAAAGCTCTTGTTGGCCAGTTTCTAGATTAAAAATATATACTCTTGGTTCATTTTTAAAGTAAGCTAAATAAGTAATTTCTTGACTTGTTGGAGAAAATCGTGGGGTTAATACTAAAAAACTCCCATCAGTTAAGTATTGATGATTTTCTCCATCTTGATCCATTATCGCAAGTCTTTTTAGACGCTTATTTTGAGGGCCAGATTCCGAAACATAAACAATTCTTGTATCAAAATAACCGCTGTCACCAGACAATCTTTCAAAAATTTCATCCGAAATAATATGAGCAACTCTACGCCAAGCTTTTGAGGCCACAGTAAGTCTTAAACCAATTAAGTCCGTTTCAGCTACCACATCCCATAATCTAAATTCTACTTCTATTTCATCATTATTTATATTTTTTACTGAACCGGTAACTAGTGCTTTAATCCCCAAGGGTGACCAATCCAAAAAATTTGGCCTTACGGATGGGCTAGTTGGTGGAGCAATAAAAGCTGCACTTTCTATAGCTTTAAATTGTCCAGAACCTACCAAGTTATTTGATATAACCTCTGAAATTTGACGACCTATTTGATTTGATTTACCCTCTTTACCAGTAAAATCTGCGATAGCTACTGGCAGAGGTTCTATTTGGCCAGAATTAATTTTAATCTTTATATCATCAGCAAAAGCTTTAGAAATCATAAGACAAAAAGTTATTATAAATAACCTTGAGCAAATATGATGCAAACTTTTATTCAAAACGAAACCTCAAAGAAAAAACTTATTTCTTAATATTTATCTTTAATTACTTTTATGAGGCAGGATTATGGCAACATATCAAAAAAATTCAATTAATAACTGTTAATTCTAGATGTATCAAAGTCGAATACAATATTTCTAAACAATTTTTCTTTACCCTTTGGCAATGGTAAGGGTGAACTATCAAGAACGGCCCTTCTAGCTGCATCTGCTGTTGCCCTATAAAATTTATCTTTAAGGTATTTAGATTTTTCAATAATATTTACACTTTTTACAGTACCATCGAGGTCAGTGATTATTTTTAATGGTATCATTTTGTTAACTTCGAGTGCTGCATAAGACATATTAAAAAATTTACTGACATGACTTCTAATTCTGTCAATATCAGTTTGACTATAACTTAATGATGTTTCTTTAACCCGTCTATTTGAGTTACCAGCCAACTTTTTAATTGTTTTTAAAATATCTTCTTTCTTAGATTTTTCTTTTTTCACTTCATCATTCTTAATTTTTGCTTCTGCCAGAGTATTAAGAAGGCCTTTTGCTAAATTTTCTTTTTGCTTATTTTTAATTTTTTCTGGTTTGACAATGGCTTTAGGCGTAATTTGATTTTTAATTCTTTTTGGTTTAGCAACAACTTTAGGAACATCTTTTTTTTTGTTAATATTTAGCTTTGGCTTTTTTTTAATAATCTCTGCTATTTCTTTTAAATCTTTTTGCTTTTTTAATTCATTATTTTTTTTATCTATAATTTCTCTACTAGGTACGGGCGGAGGCGGAGGGACTGACTTTTTAATTTTCTTTTCTTTTACTTCCACTTTTTTATCATTAATCTCTTTTTTTTCTTTTACAGATCCTAATTTTAAAGATGTTTGAGAACTAATTGGGGTATCTTCAACTATATCAATTGGTTGTTCAATAGGTTCTCTGATTTTCAAACTAGGCATGCCAAAATAAGCAATGATAATTATAGAAACATGTAATCCTATAGAAATAAAAGTTGAACTCACCATAATTTCACTAATCTTCTAACTTTGCTACTAGCGCGACCTTCTTAAAACCAGAGCTTTTAATTCTTGCAATAGTCTCTAAAACTATGCCATACGGAACGCTCTTATCTCCACGAACATAAATTCTAAGGTTTTTATTACCCGATGATATTGCCTTTAACCGGGGTAACAATTGAGTAACTTCAATTGCCCTTTCCTGAATATATAATTCCCCATTTTGTTTAATGCTAATTATAATTGGATCTCCTTTTGAATTGAGTTGTGCTGCTTTTGTTTTTGGCAAATCAACGGACACACCTACAGTCAAAAGTGGCGCTGTAATCATAAACACAATCAGTAAAACAAGCATCACATCTACAAATGGGGTGACATTAATCTGACTAATGGCTTTATTCTTTTTACGCGAATTTCTTACAAGAAATTTTTGGTTATACATTAAATTTTCTTTCCAATTCTATAGTTTTTTTGGAAGTAAATTCAAAAATAAAATATTCTAAATTATTTGAAATTTTTTCTAAATCATTGGAGTATTTATTATAAGCGGCAACTGCCGGTATAGCAGCTAGTAAACCAAGAGCTGTTGCAAATAGTGCTTCAGCAATACCTGGAGCGACTACTGCTAAACTTGTATTATTTGTTATAGCAATAGATTGAAAAGCATTTACAATCCCCCATACAGTTCCTAGTAATCCTATAAATGGTGCAACAGAACCAATGGATGCTAAAAAACTCATACCTTGTTCTAATTTTTCTATTTCTCTGTTAACTATAATTTGTAAAGTTAATTGAACTCTTTCAACCAGTTCACTTAAATGGTTTTTGCCTACAGAATGAGAAGAGGTTGTATGAATTTTGTTAAATTCTAACATGGCTTTAATGAAGACGTTAACTTGGGCATTCTTCTCATTTTGAGAATTATTATTGTAAAAATCTAGCAAAGTATCATCATCAACTTCGTTACTATCATAATATTCTTGAAATAATTTTGATATTTTCTTCTCTCTTCTAAACAATCTTGATTTATTTATAATGATTGTCCAACACCAAATAGAAGACAACAAAAGTAATAACATGATTATTTGAACAAAAAAATCAGCCTCATAAATTAGCCCCAAAAGCGAAAGATCTGTTTGTTCAGAAACTGTTTCAACTTCAACATTTGGGGTTTTAATTTCTTCATCCATTTTCAAGCCCTTTTAAAATTTTTATTTATTATTTGTAAAAAACATATCCTGTAAAATATTTTTTATTCGCCTTACTTTAAAATTACTGTCAACTGCTACTATTTGGAACTCACCAGTTACTAACACACTATTTAGGTTCTGATTATTTATAAAAGCTTTCTGCTCTAGAGTTATACTAGAGTTTTTGGCATATTTAAGGCATGTCTCTATTAACAGAGTATCATTTAATTTTGCTGGTTTGTTCCAGGTTATATCTGCCTTCCTAACTACTAATATTATATCATCTTGTTTCTTTATGTTTAATTGATCTATTTTAAGTAAATTTAATAATGAGGTTCGAGCTCTTTCAAAAAATTTAAGATAATTACTATGATAAACTATGCCTCCAGCATCTGTGTCTTCGTAAAATATTTTAACAGGGTAATAATGCTTATTATTAATTATTTTACCGTCTAGGTTGTTAAAATTAATTAGCATAAAGTTAAATAAGATCCTGGATTTTAATTTTTTGAGGCGTCCATCATATCAGATTGTTCTTCTGCATTTTTTGGGGGAGTTAAGCCTAGATGTCTCCAACCAGAAGCTGAGACAAATCTTCCTCTTGAAGATCTCTGAATTAAACCACGTTGTAATAGATAAGGCTCTATAACTTCCTCTATCATATCCTTCTGTTCAGATAAAATAGCTGATAATGTATCAAGCCCCACTGGGCCACCTTGATATTTTTCTATAATTACATTCAGATATTTTCTATCTACTGCATCTAAACCAGATTTATCTACATCTAATTGCGAAAGAGCTTTGTCTGCGAATTTGTTATCAATCACTCTTAAATTAGATACAGAAAGAATATCTCTTACTCGTCTAAGCAATCTTCCGGCGACTCTTGGTGTTCCACGGGAACGTTTAGCAATTTCATGCGCTCCACCTTCATCAAGGTTAACATTTAGCTTTTCAGCTAGCTTTAGCAAAATTCTTACTAAATCAGTCGAGTTATAGAACTCCATTCTAATTTGAATACCAAATCTATCTCTAAGAGGAGTTGTTAATAGCCCTGATCTTGTTGTTGCTCCCACAAGTGTAAATGGCGGTAAATCAATTTTTATTGTTCTTGCAGATGGACCCTCACCAATAATTAAGTCTAATTGAAGATCCTCCATAGCTGGATATAGGATTTCTTCAATATTAGGGGCGAGGCGATGAATTTCATCAATAAATAACACATCTTTCGGTTGTAAGTTAGTAAGCAAAGCAGCTAAATCACCAGCTTTATTTATAATTGGGCCAGAAGTTGACCTGAAACCAACACCTAATTCATAAGAAATAATTTGAGCAAGCGTTGTTTTTCCAAGTCCAGGCGGCCCAAATAGTAAAGCATGATCCATAGCCTCTTTTCTTGAACTAGCTGCTGATATAAAAGTTGAGAGGTTTTTTTGAACTTGCGGCTGACCAATAAATTCGCTTAATCTCTTAGGTCTCAAGCTCAACTCAAAATTTTCTGATTGTTCTGTAGCCTCAGTATTTATTAGTCTATCAATATTTTTTGGTTGATCGCTCATTTCACCACCTTTGACAACTCTTTAAGAGCTAGAGGTATTATAGCATTAACGGTAAAATCTAAATTGATTTTTTTAAGATTAAAGTCCTTTTTAATAGCCATAACTACTGAAAAAACTTCACTACGCGTATAACCTAAATTTATTAAGGCAGAAATAGTATCTTCAACAACATCGAAAAATTGGTCTTCTTCATTCAGAAAATTAGATTTTAAAACATTAGAGTTTTTTTCCTGAGAATTTTTACTGATGTCATTGTTTCCAAAATTCAAGTGCATATTTGAAACTTTTTCTGATAATTCAGCAGTAACCCTTGCGGCAACTTTAGGCCCTACACCTTCAGCCCGTGAGATCATTGCCTTGTCTCCTGATGTTATAGCTAAAATCAATTCATTTATGGTTAAAGCAGAAAGGATGGAAAGAGCGGCCTTGGGGCCAATACCTTGAACTGATTGTAACAACCTAAAAAAACTTTGCTCATTAGATGTAGCAAAGCCATACATCAATATTTTATCATCTTTGATTTGCAAATCAGTAAAAACTGATAGCTTTGATCCAATTTCACCTAAAGAAGATACTAATTTTGACGAAACATTTAATAGATACCCAACTCCATTAACTTCTAGAATTATTTCAGATTTACCTATTGAAGCTAAATTACCTGTAAGAGAGGCTATCATCTGTTCTCATCTCATTAAATTTTTTAAATTATTATACATTTTGATCTTTTAATAAAGCTTTTGCGATAGCTAAATCTAATCCACTTTGTTTATTTTCTAGGTTGGAAGATATTTCCTTATATCCAATATGTTGGGCAGAAATTGCAACTGCTAAAGCATCTGAACTATCTTCATTTTTGGGCTCAATTCCCAATAGTTTTGTAACCATTGCCTTTATTTGTGATTTTGAAGCTGAACCATAACCTGTAACAGTTTTTTTTACTAATTTTGGCGGTAGCTCTTTAATTTTTAAACTTGCTTCTGCTAAAACTAAAATTGAAACACCTCTGGCCATTCCAAGCTTAAGACTCGATCCCATTCCATACCCTACAAATATTTGTTCTACAGCTGAAATACTGGGGTTATAATTATCAACAATTTCTTTCAATTTATTTCTAATTATAAGAAGACGATCACCTTCATCTAAATTTGTTGACGGAGAAATTCTTCCATCATCAATATGGAGTAATCTATTATTTTTTAGTTCAATTATTCCCCACCCAGTATGCCTTAATCCAGGATCTAATCCAATTATACGCAAAACAATCGCCCTATAAAAACTTAAATTAACTTTAAAATATCTTCATTAATTTCAAAATTACCATATACGCCTTGAACATCGTCACAATTATCTAAAGTATCAATTAACTTCAAAATAGAAGTAGCCCTTTGTTCATCATCAATTTGTATATAATTTTCAGGTTGCCAAACCAGTTCCGCCTGCTCTGGTGTCCCCAAGAGATCGTCAAGCTTCTCTCTTACATTATTAAATTCAGTAATGGACGTGATTATTTCATGGGTATTTGCATCAGAGTTGACATCGTCAGCACCAATATCAACCGCAATCTCTAAGATTTCTTCATCATTTTTATTATCATTTTTATAAACAATATACCCTATATTACTAAACATAAAGGAAACTGATCCTGTCTCTCCTAAATTACCTCCGAACTTAGCAAAAGCAGATCTTACCTCAGCAGCTGTTCTATTACGGTTATCTGTAACCGCTTCAACAATTAGAGCAACTCCACCAGGCGCATAACCTTCGTACCTTATTTCTTCTAAATTTGAGTTTTCACCAGACTCAGCTTTTTTAATAACTCTTTCTATATTATCTTTTGGCATATTTACCGCTCTACAAGCCGCAAGAGCAGATCTCAACCTAGGATTACTTGAAGGATCAACTCCATTTCGAGCTGCCACTTGTAATTCTTTAGTCAATCTAGCAAATTTTTTAGCTCTTTTTGCGTCTTGAGCGCCTTTACGATGCATTATATTTTTAAATTTTGAATGACCAGCCATTTCATTTACCCTGAATACAGTTTATGAATTAATACAACTATAATATAGTTTGTTCTAGTCTGCCACCTAACCTAAGAGGTTTTATTGATTTACTCAAACCATTTGAGAGAGTGTCGATGATTACCCCACACATAGTAGGTTCACCTAAGGAAACTTCAAGTTTAGATTTTTTGTTATTTGGAAACATGAACCTATTTAAAGCATCCTGCTTGTTCATGCCTATTATTGAGTTGTAATCTCCACTCATACCAACATCAGTTATGTAAGCAGTTCCTTTTTCTAAAATTTGATAATCTGCAGTAGGAACATGTGTGTGAGTACCAACAACTGCAGATACATTTCCATCAAGAGCATACCCGATAGCCATTTTTTCTGACGATGCTTCTCCATGAACATCTACCAGGGCAAAGTCAACGTTTTCAGTTAATTTAAAACTATTTATTATCTCTGGAACCTTATTGAATACAGGGTCAGTTCTTGACATAAATAGATTTGTCATAATGTTAGCTACACCAATAGTACCTGTATTTATTTTAATCGAAGTTATCCCTATACCTGGCGTACCATCGATCATATTCATTGGTCGAAGAAGTCTCTCATTTTTAGAAATATAAGAAATTATTTCTCTTTTGTCCCAAACATGGTTACCCGTTGTAAGTATATCTGCTCCAGCATTGAAAAAATCATCACATATAGCTGGTGTTACTCCAAAACCACCAGCAGCATTTTCAACATTTATAATGATAGCATCAAGCTGCAATTTTAATTTTAAATCTACAATTTGTTTTTGAACAAAGTTCCTTGCATTCCTTCCAACAATGTCACCAACAAATAAAACTTTCATGATTTTCTTCTTTTTAATTAGATATAATTTTTTTAGACCACAGCTCTTTTTCAGTAACTATAAAATCTAATTTCATATCATGACTTTCATGAGGCAAAAGATCAGTTTCTTGTGAACTATGTGCAAGCCCAATGGTAATAAAGGGCTTTTCTTTTTTTTTAAAGCATTTTTTGTGTTTTTTTATTGATTTATCATAAAAACCACCACCATAACCTAACCTAAATAAACATTTATCAAACATTAATAAAGGAACAACCATAATTTGAGGAAATATAAGTCTTTTAGTTTTTAGAGGTTCCATATTTCCTAAAGGACCTTTTATTAATTTATCCTCATGAGACCACTCTTTAAAAACTATAGAATTACTAAACCTTTCAACAACTGGTAAGGAAATTACAATTTTTTTTCTCTCAAAATATTTTATGAATATATCCGGAGAAACTTCATTATGAACGGGATAATATAAGCTAGCAGTTTTAAAATTAGGATAAGATTTAAAAATTTTATCTAAACAAATTTTAACAATTTGGTCGATTTTAAAGTAAAAATTTGGGTCAAAGACTATCTTTGATCTTTTTTTTTTGCAGTTTGCCTAAGCTTGTTTTTCATCAATAACTCTTCAGTTAATACGAAAGCCAAATAGACGTCGGATAAGTTATCCTCTGTTGCCTGTTATACAGGTGGGCACCATATACTTTAACCACGATTAAAGAAGTGACAGTTCCCTAGGAATACTTATGGCCCCAGGGATTAAAATTCCTAACGTACTACTCAGCTATCGTAATATTAATTTATTTGTTTTCTAGTAGTTTTGCAACCTTATTCATTCTTGTGGTAGTTTTGCTAAACCAATCAATAAAGTCTCTGATTTCTGTAATATTAAGCTGTAATTCACTAGGGTTTTTGTTATCTATTAATTTATCTGCTAATATTAATGAAGTCATTGCTAGCAATCTAGTTTCTCCAACCATTCCAGAAACTGAGCTAAGATCTTCAATAACTTTATTTACTTCGTTTGATGATTCAATAAGCCTATCTTCTTCACCCTCATTACATGTGACAGGATAAGTAGTTCCATTTATTGTTATTTTAACAGTTGTTTGACCTGACATAGAATACCTAATCTCATTCGGTGTGTGTTTTATTTTCAAAGTCTATTGAATTTTTTAAATCGTCAAGATGATTTAACGCCTGATTAAATCTTTTATTAGCTTCAAGTAAATCATTTTTTATTACTGCAAGCTCATTTTTGTTCGCAATACTCTCTGCTACATGTCTTTCTAATATTTTCATACTTTCTTCAAAGGAAATTTGTATCTCTTGTAATTTTTTAAAGTTAATTTTTTGATCGTTTATTTCCATAAAGTTTTTCACTTATAATTTTAAAAAAATATAAAAGTTAATTAAAAAACTGTTCAATTTTTTAATAGATATTTTATTGTAATTAATCATATTTAAATTTATACATATCCTAAAGTAAAGTTTAATTTTTTTTATGAGGTATTTAATTCATGAGAATAACTAGAAATGTAAAAAAAATACTTAATTATTACGAAAGTGATAATCCAGGTGTTAAAGCAAATTTAGCTAGAATTTTAATGTCTGGCAGATTAGCTGGAACTGGTAAATTAGTTATTCTGCCTGTAGATCAAGGCTTTGAGCATGGGCCTGCTAGATCTTTTGCTAAAAACGAAATTGCCTATGACCCTCATTATCACTTTAAACTAGCTATAGACGCAGGCCTCTCAGCGTATGCAGCTCCTTTAGGTATGCTAGAAGCCGGAGCAAATACCTTTGCAGGACAAATACCACTGATAATGAAAATTAACAGCTCTAACTCTCTTTCTCGTGAAAAAGATGCACCTTCTCAAGCTATCACAGGTTCCGTCTCTGAGGCAGTAAGGTTAGGATGCTCCGCAGTTGGGTTCACAATTTATCCAGGATCGGATGATGCATTAAATATGATTTCTGAAATTCAAGAAATAGCTCTTGAAGCAAAGGATTCTGGCCTTGCTGTGGTTGTTTGGAGTTATCCAAGAGGAGGCAATATTAGCAAGAATGGAGAAACTGCTATTGATATAGTTTCATACGCTGCACATATGGCAGCCTTAGTTGGAGCTCATATAATCAAGGTCAAACCCCCAACTTCACATATTGAACTAGAAGAAGCTAAAAAAGTCTATATATCAGAGAATATACCGATTGAGAAACTTAGTGATAGAATAAGACATGTAGTTCAATCATGTTTTCAAGGAAGAAGACTTGTGGTTTTTTCAGGAGGCACTTCAAAGGATGAAGAAAGTCTTCTCAAAGAGATAAAAGATTTATATATGGGTGGTGCAAGCGGTTCTATTATAGGCAGAAATTCATTTCAAAGAGAATATAATGACGCTCTATCTTTATTAAATAAAATAACAACTATTTATAAAGGTAAATGATTTGAAAGTTAATGGTAACACCATCAAACCAGGTAATGTAATCGAGCATAAAGGTGGCTTGTGGGTTGCGACTAAAACCAGTCATGTCAAGCCTGGGAAAGGTGGAGCATTTGCCCAAATAGAACTAAGAAACTTAAAGGATGGCACTAAACTTAATGAGCGCTTTCGTTCATCAGAAAATATTGAAAAAGTAATATTAGAAGAAACACCTCATGTATTTTTATACAAAGAAGGTGAAAATTTGATCTTCATGAATAATGAAAATTATGAGCAGATAAATATAGATATTAATTTAATAGGTGATCAGTCTGCATTTTTACAAGACGGTATGAACGTTATAATTAATATGTATAATGATGACCCAGTCTCGGTCATTATGCCTGAAACATGCGTTGAAGAAGTAGTAGAAGCTGATGCCGTAATAAAAGGGCAAACAGTTTCTTCTTCGTTTAAACCAGCGGTTTTAAAAAATGGAATAAAAGTGATGGTTCCTGGACATATCGAGACTGGAACCAAAATTGTAGTTAGACCCTCAGATTGTACATATATAGAAAAAGCTAAAAACTAGAATTATTAAAAGCATATCTTTTTGCGGGATAACAATGAGTAATAAATCACCCCTTCTAAACATTATGTCTCAATCTCTAAACAAAGTAACTAGAAACATTGTTAGAGACTTTGGCGAAATTGAAAACTTACAAATTGCATCTTCATCAATAAATGATTTTGTCTCTAAGACTGAAAAAAAAATCTATGAATCCTTATCTTATGATTTAACAAAATCTAGACCTGAATGGGGTATAAAAATTAATAAAAATTTTACAGGTGATAAAGATAAGTATTATTGGGTAGTTGAAACATTAAATGGAAAATATAATTTTTTACATGGATTACCATATTTTTGTATAACTATTTCAGTTGAATACAATAATGAGATTATTGCTACAATTATTCTAGATCCATTAAGAGATGAAACTTTCTTTGCAGAAAAAGGAAAAGGTTCCTTTGTCAATGATAGAAGAATTAGGGTTACAAAAAGAGCTTCTCTGAACTCTTGTATTTTCTCCATTTATAATGATAAGAAGAGTAATAAAATTCAAAAAATTAACTGTAATACTATTAGGTCATTAGCAATTAATTACTCAAGTTTAACGAGAGAGTTTGGGTCGTCAGCACTAAGCTTTGCTTGGTTAGCATGTGGAAAGATAGATTGTTTGTTTATTGATAATTTAGATAAAAATCAAATTGCCTGTGGTTCTCTTCTAATTAAAGAAGCTGGGGGATATTTAACTAATACAAAATACATAGATGCTTATAAGTCTCCAAATGAATTTATAATTGGTGCAAATCCAACTTTACATAAAGAAATATTAAAAAAATTAAATAATATGAATTAAATTTTGATTAATTAAATTTAAAGTTTATGACATCAAAAAGTCATTTTTTAATGTTTTAGATTATAATTATTTAAGGAAAAACTATGACAGACCCTAATAAATATGCACTTAGAATGTTGTTTCTGTTAATAATAGTAGCCTGTTTAATATTCTTTTTATTTGAGCCATTAAAAAACGCATTTGAAGGTAACACGATTTTAAATAGTGTTATAATAAGCACCTTCATTTTAGGAGCTATATTTGCCTTTCGTCAAACTTATAGATTAAGTAACGAGGCCAAATGGCTCAAATTTATTAAAAAAAAGAATAGTCTAATGCCAGCCAACATTGCTTTAAAAATAAAACCTATTCTTTTAGCACCTGTCGCAGCAGTTCTTTCTGAAGATAGGAAAGATAATCCATCATTATCAGCTAATTCTTTAAGTACTATCTTAGATGGGGTGTCATCAAGATTAGACGAGAGTAGAGAAATTTTAAGGTATATGATTGGATTGCTTGTTTTCCTAGGTCTACTTGGAACGTTTTGGGGGCTTTTACAAACAATTTCATCTGTGTCGGGGGTTATAAATACAATTGACCTTAACATTAATAATGGCGCAGAAGAAGGGAATGCCTTGTTTATGGATATTCAAAAAGGACTAAGTGCTCCGCTAGATGGTATGTCAACAGCATTTTCATCTTCACTCTTTGGGTTAGCAGCTTCATTGATACTTGGGTTTTTGGACCTTCAGGTTGGTCAGGCAAGTAATAGATTTTTTAATGAATTAGAAGATTGGCTTTCACAAATGGCAATTTTTACTACAAATGAAAATGGAAATGCTGGCCTTAGTGAGGCCTCTATAGAGAGTCTGGCAATTGTTGCCAAAAGAGCAAATCAGAATGAAAATGAGAAAATTAGAATAAATGAAAATATTAATGAATTAACTATTGTCCTAAATAGATTAGTTGAAAAACTTGATGAGGATAGAAGCGTCAAAGATCATTTGATTGGGATATCATCAATTTTAAAAAATTTGGGTGAACAAAATATTGATAAATTTTCAGAAGTTCAAAATAATTTAACAATTGAATTAAGAGCAATTTCTAAACAGCTATCTAAAGCTGAAAAATCTGAAAATAAATTTGATCATAAATAATTTTTATAAATTTTTGTAGAGATTTGAAATGATAGTTAGCAAAATAAGAAAAAGGCAAGTTGATTACACATGGCCAGGATTTGTAGACGCTTTATCAAGTCTTTTGATGGTAATTATATTTGTTTTAATGATTTTTGTTTTATCTCAGTTTTTTCTTTCTCAAAAGATGAGTGGACAAGATGAAGCTTTAATCAATTTAAGGAATAGTTTAGCTGAATTAGGAGAGCTCCTTTCTCTTGAGAGGGACACTACAACTGAACTAACATCACAATTATCAATTCTAGAAACAAAAATTACGAAATTTAAAAACGAACTTGAAGATGAAAAAAAACTTTCATCTGAATTTAGAGAAAAGCTTGAGTCAAAAAACGATATAATAAGCTCAAATCAAAGTAAAATTTTAGAATTACAAAATGAAATTGATGATAAAATTCAAAATACTCTTCTTCTTCAAAATAATATAAATAATTTGAACAAAAGAATTGATTCAAGTCAATTAGAGTTAAATCAAAAAAATGACGAAATTAGCGCAAGTCAAAAAGAGATTAACACATTAATCTCAGCATCTTTAAAATTAAGAAACAAACTTTCACAATTACAAACATTGTTATCTGCATATAAAGCTAAAGATAAAAAAGAAAAAGTTAAAACCATTAATGTTGGAAAAGGTTTAAATAGTGCACTCGCTAGAAGAGTTGAAGAACTTCAAAAATTTAGGTCAGATTTTTTTGGGAGAGTAAGAGAGCTTATAAAAGGTAGAAAAGAAATACGAATTGTAGGAGATAGGTTTGTTTTTCAATCAGAAGTTCTTTTTGGACTTGGTTCTGATGAATTAGGTACTGCAGGTAAAATAGAAATGAAAAAACTGGCCACAACATTAATGGAAATAGAAAAATCGCTTCCAACAGATATTGACTGGATTCTTCAAATAGAAGGACATACTGATAGCCTACCAGTGAAAAGAGGACAAAGTTATGCAGATAATTGGGAATTATCAACAAAAAGAGCGCTCTCTGTACTAAGGTTTTTAATTAAAGAAGGTATTAATCCACAAAAGTTATCTGCATCTGGTTTTGGAAGTTATCAGCCTATTGATGCTAAAAATACTGACGAAGCAAGAATGAAAAACAGAAGAATAGAAATGAAAATCACTCAAAGTACAATATCAAAATAAAGTTATAAAATGATAGAACAACTAATTAAAAAATTTGAAGCAAACTCTTTAAAACACCTTATATTAATTTTTACTATCTTTGCTTTAAGTGGCTCGGGCTCTTTACTAGTTTCTTCTCCCATTATGATAGCTATCGATTTAAAAAGTTTTGTAACTTCCTATCCATTGTATATTTTGATAAGAATTTTAATTATTATTCCTATTTATCAACTCATGTTAATTATCATTGCTACAATCTTTGGAGAGTTTAAATATTTTTGGCGATTTGAAAAAAAATTTTTACAACGTCTACGAATAATAAAATAATTGAAATTGCTTGTACTTAAACTATTTTAATTGTAAGTATTGTAAAAATTCTAACACTCGAGATACACTATGAAAAAAGATATACATCCAGACTATCATGAAATTACCGTAATTATGACTGACGGTACTGAATATAAGACTAGATCTACTATGGGGAAAGCTGGTGATACTCTTAAACTTGATATAGACCCTAAATCACATCCAGCTTGGACAGGACAACATAGGATTTTAGACTCTGGTGGCCAAGTTGCACGTTTTAACAAACGTTTCTCAGGATTAGGTGTAAAAACTGATTAAACTAAAATAAGATTAAATTTAAAAAATTTATTTATATTATCCGATAGCTCATTTAACAAAGATAATCTATTAAATTTAACTCTTTCATTATTATCGTTAACAATAACTTTTTCAAAAAATGCCTCGATTATATGATCTAATTTTAAGAATTGATTAATAATTAAATTTTGACTATTGATATCGAATTCAAATTTATTTATTTGATCTTCTAACATATTTACCATTTTAAATAATTCTCGCTCTTCATCTATCTTAAACAAAGTTTCATTAACTTTATTTAGTCTAAATTTTGAAATATCTGAATGATTCAAGACATTATGAACTCTTTTAAAACCTATTAAAAAGGTTTTAAACTCTGCATCATTTTTTTGGTTTTCTAGTAAGTTTATCCTTCGAATAAGTATTGGTATCGGAATATTAAAGCTATTTTTTAAAGACATAACTGAATCTATAATATCAAGACTTATGTTTTGTTGATTTAAAACAAATTTAATTTTGTCAATTATAAAGTCATTTAAACTTTTGTGGGTTGATTCTGAATAGCTACCGAATGATTTAAAAGCTTCAACAAAAATATCATTAATTGAAATATTTAAATTATGATTTATTAATATTTGAACAATAGCAAAGCCTGTTCTTCTTAAGGCAAATGGATCTTTTGAGCCAGTTGGTTGTTTATTAATAATAAAAAAACCAGTTAAAGTGTCAATCTTATCAATAATTGATAACAAACAACCTAGCTTTGTTCTCGGAATAGTATCTAACAAACCTTTAGGTTTGTAATGATCAAAAATTGCGTCTGAAACTTCTTTAGGTTGACCTTGTAATTGAGAATAATATCCTCCCATAATTCCTTGCAGTTCAGGGAATTCTCCAACCATTTCAGAAATTAGATCGGCTTTAGATAATAAAGAAGCTTGTTTTGCGAAATCCTGATTTACATCAAATACCTTAGAGAAAAAAACTGAAGTTTTTGACATTCTTTTTGTTTTTTCCTTGAGGGAACCTAAACCTTCATGAAATTGAACGTTTTTTAATTTTTCATTCAATTCTTCTAAATTGTTTTCTTTATCAGAGTTCCAAAAAAATTTTGCATCTGACAGCCTTGCTTTAAGAACTCTTTCATTACCCTTAATAATATTACTGTCTCTTACTTTGTCTGGTAAACTATTTGATATAAATAAAAATTTTGGTAGTAAATTATTATTTTTATCAATAATAGAAAAATATTTTTGATGAACTCTCATGGCTGTCGATAAAACTTCACGTGGCAAGCTCATAAACTCTTCACTTATTGAGCCTTCTAATACACTAGGAAATTCTGCCAACCCCAAAACTTCATTTAATAAAATTTCATCTTCAAGAATTTTAGTTTCTTTGTTTTTTATTAATGCACCGATATCATGTAAAATTTTCTGTTTTCTTTTTTTTCTATCTAACAATACATGATTTTTTTTGAGTAAAATCTCATAGTCACGGATACTTTTGAGAATAATTTTTTTGTTATTATACCTATGACCAAAAGTAAAATTATTAAAAGTTAAAAAACAATCATTACCTAAATCAAATTTACCCTTAACCACTTCATCATTTAATAATAATAATATATTTCTAAGAGGTCTTGCCCATTTAAAGGTTGTGTTAGACCACCTTTGACTTTTGGGCCAAACAAACTTTTTTAAAATTTCTTCTATAACAACTGGTAAAACTTGAGATGTTTTTTTTCCCTTTTCAATATCTGAAAAGAAATAGAAATCACCATTTTTTGTTTTTTTTATAAATGTATCAGAAATATTAATTTTTTTAGATTTTAAGAACCCTGTTAAAGCTTTTTCATTTGAACCAACTCTTGGGCCTCTTATTTCAATATTTTTATCCTTCTGTGTTAATTCGATATTATTAATTATTAAAGATAAATGCCTTGGTCCACTATAGGTAAAACATTCTTCATAGCCTATACCCCTGGAAGAAAGAGAAGATTTAAATAAACGTTCTAATTGCTTTTCTGATTCTAATTGCATTCTTGCAGGAATTTCTTCAGAAAAAATTTCAAACAATAAGTTTCCACTGTTATTATCGAAATTATTCATGCAATTTACCCATCCAAGCTAGACAACATGATCTTGCCATATCTCTTACCCTTAAAATATATGACTGTCTTTCAGATACAGATATAACACCTCTTGCATCCATAAGGTTAAAAATATGACTTGCCTTAATACATTGATGGTATGCAGGTATAGAAAGTGGTTTGCTCGGGCTGCTTAGAAGGTTATTACACTCATTTTCAGCATCATTAAAATGGTCAAACAAAGAAGAAGCATCTGATCTTTCAAAATTATATTCAGAAAATTCTTTTTCCTGCTTTAAAAAAATATCTCCATAAGTTTTACCTCCGTCAATTTTGGGGATGCCATCCCAATCAATATCATATACATTTTCAATTTTTTGTATAAACATCGCCAGTCTTTCTAACCCATATGTTATTTCGCTAGCAACAGGCTTAACTTCTATACCACCAACTTGTTGAAAATAAGTAAATTGGCTAATTTCCATACCATCACACCAAATTTCCCATCCTAATCCTGATGCGCCAAGGGTCGGGCTTTCCCAATCATCTTCAACAAATCTAATATCATGATTTTTGGGATTTAAACCAATTGCTTTTAAACTCTCTAGATACAATTCTTGAATGTTTTCTGGTGATGGTTGAATTACAACTTGAAATTGGAAATAATGTTGAAGTCTGTTTGGATTTTCTCCATATCTTCCATCTGTGGGTCTTCTACAAGGTTGAACATAGGCAGCCTTCCAAATTGGATCTGGACCTAAAACTCTTAACACAGTAGCTGGATGAAATGTACCAGCACCTACTTCTAAATCATATGGTTGTAAGAGAACACATCCTTGATTCATCCAATAAGTTTGAAGATTCATTATTATATTTTGAAAAGAAGATTTTTTGCTCATTGTATTAGTTTTCAATAAATTGATGCGTTAATATTAGTTTTGCTGTGTGTTAAGTAGGAATATGAGTTAAATACATTCTTTATTATTACATTTATCTCCTGTGCTCCATAAACCACATTTTTCACATTTATAAGCATCTATACCTTTTTTATTTTTATTATCATTATTCGGTTGATTATTTCTTGAATTAATTTTTCTTTTTTCAATAATTTTAAATACATACCATACACATAATAAAATTATAACTAACCAAAAAATTTTACCTATAGAAAGCATCATTTTATAATCCAAATCTCTTAAACAGACTTCTTTCATCGATTTTATAAATAAGCATGTCTAATGATCCAGATAATAAATTAGCAAAACCAAAAAATTTTTTCTTTGGTGAAAACTCCTTTGTCTTGACATTATCGCCAAACCTTTCCTTAAGAATAGTTTTCATCTCTCCAAATCCATCTATTAGACCGATCTCTATGCTTTCTTCACCCGACCAAAAAGCCCCCGTAAAGACTTCTTTATTTTTATCATCAATTTTACTACCTCTTCTTGACTTAACGAAGGAAATAAACTGTTGATGAAGTTGCTTTTGAATGTCTTTTAACCTTTTTACTTCATCCTTTTTTTCTGGCATAAACGGATCTAAGATAGCTTTATTATCACCTGAAGTATAAAGGCGGCGGTCAACTCCAATTTTTTCTATTGCTTTATCAAATCCAAATCCAGAAGAAACAACACCTATTGAACCAACTATCGAAGCTCTACTGGCAAAAATTTCATCTGCTGCACATGCAAGCCAATAACCACCAGAAGCAGCTACATCTTCTACAAAGGCTAACACTGGGATGTTATTTTTTTCAGATAATTCCCTAATACGTTTTGCAATCATCTCTGACTGAACTGGTGATCCACCTGGTGAATTTATTTGTAATGCTACAGCTTTTAAATTTTTCAAAGAAAAGGCCTCTTCAATATTTTTATCAATTTCATGTAAATTCAAACCTTTTCTTCTACCCATGTTTGGAGAGATAACTCCATTGAGCGGTATTATTGATACGTTTTGTGACTTTCTGAAAATAGAAAGGAAACCCATGTATATGTCCTTTTCTTAAATAGGCTGAGATTAAAAATTAATATTGTTATTTAAATACTACAATTATTTATTTTCTTAAATAAATTGTTTATAAAACTTAAAAACACCATCTTCACTAATTAATTTTGCTTTTTTTGTCATTTTACCTTGCTGATTATATAAAACTAAACCTGGCATTAATTCTGTGGGTCCATTACCACCTTTTCTGGCAAAAACTATTACTCTTTTAGAAAGCTTTTTATTATTTGGCCATATTGGAAAAATTTTAAAAGAACCAGATTTTGAGCTCAAATAATTTAAGGTTTCATCCAAAATATCCGTTGAAATAATTAAAAAAATTTTACCTTCATCCTTTAATAACTTTAACGAACTTTCTAACCATTTTTTTAAATTAACGATCCTTTTGGCGCTATCTTCTAAAATATTCTTTGATCTATTATTTTCTTTTTTATGAAAAGGAGGATTGGATACTACTAAATCAAAACTATTTTTTAAATTATTATCAAAATTAAAAACATCATTATCTATCGTTTCGATTTTATCTTGAAAATTATTTATTTTTATATTTTCTTCAGCAAGAATTAAATATTCTCTTTTATTATCAATTGCTAAAATTTTGGAATTGGGGTTTCTAAAAGCTATAATCAAACTTACGGTTCCAACCCCAGAACCAACATCAGCAATATAGAATTTTCTGTTCTTCTTTGTTTCTATAAAACCATTAACAAATGAAGCTAAAAAAACCGCATCTGATCCGAATCTAAAACCCTTTTTATACTGAATGACTGATAGACTTCCATTTAGAATATTATCATGGGTTTTTTGGTTAAAAGACATTAAATCTTCTCTCATTTTTATAACATAAATGTTTAATATAATTTATTACCAAGTTATATTAAATGATATGAAATAATTGGAAACATAAATGAAAAAATCAAATAAGATTAACACAACATCAAGCGTGGTTAATCTAAAGAATTCTCTAAAAAAAAGTTTAAAGGCCGTAGATGAAGAAATAATATATAGGCTTGATAAATCAATACCCTTAATAAATGATATAGGTCAACATTTAATCAATGCTTCTGGGAAAAGAATTCGTCCTTTACTTACCTTGGCTATGGCAGCACACTTAAATGATATTTCTCGAAAACCAATAATATTAGCCGCAGCTGTTGAATTTATTCATACAGCAACCCTTTTACATGACGATGTTGTTGATGAATCAAATTTAAGAAGAGGGAAAAAAACAGCAAATATTATATGGGGAAATGAATTTAGTGTTTTAGCGGGTGACTTTCTATTTGCTCAATCTTTTGAGTTAATGGTTGAAACAGAATCTCTAGAGGCTTTATCTAGTTTAGCAACTGCATCTTGTAAAATAACCCAAGGGGAATTTCAACAAATGCAAATTGCAAACAAACCCGATACTAGCATTAAAGATTACTTTGATGTAATTGGCAAAAAAACTGCTGAGTTATTTGGTGCTTCTTGTGAAAGTGGTATTATAGTAGCAGGAGGGAATAAAAATTTACAAAAAGCTGCATATGACTATGGTTATAACCTTGGCCTAGCATTTCAAGTTATTGATGACTTAATGGATTTTTCTCAAGATTCCAATAAAATGGGGAAAAATTTAGGTGATGACTTCAAATTAGGTAAAACTACCCTTCCAATAATTTTAGTATGGGAAAAAAGTAATAAAAAAGAAAAACAGTTTTGGGATAGAACCCTAAAAGAATTAAATCAAAACTCTTCTGATTTGAACACAGCCTTGGAAATTTTTAATAAATATAATATTTTTGTTGAGTGCAAGAAAATAGCTGCAGAATTTATAATTAAATCTATAAAATCACTAGAAGATTTTTCAAATAGTAAATTTAAAGATTATTTGATCGGATTAGCCAACGAGAGCATTGATAGATCTAAATGAGTTTTAATAAATGAATAATATAATATCTAAAAATTCAAATGATGAAAAAGAAATAGCTATTAGAAAAGCACGAGAGAAACTAAAAAATATAATAAAAGAAAATGATAAATTTAATCTAAGAGATCTATCAAGAATTCTTAAAAAAAATGATGCCTACTTACAACAATATCTTTTTAGAGGAACTCCAAGAATTCTTCCTGAAGAATATCGTTATAGGTTAGCACAAACACTTGAAATTAATATAAATGAAATAACACCAAACTGGTATGCTCAAAACTTAGTTGAAAATAAAATAATTACATTTGAAAATATCGAAAAAAAATATAGTTCATCACCAAGAAAAATAAGCCTTTCTGAAGAGTTATTATCAGATATACTCCCTACAAACTTGGAAAAATTATTTTATTTTCAAACTCATACACATGATTACAAAATAACTACTATCGTGGATACTAACGTAAATGAATATATAGGACCAAATCTTTATTTATTAAATGATAAAGATACTTTTTTTTTAGCATATGTTAAGGAAAGCGAACTTAAAGATAATAGAATGAATGTAAAACCATTTTTAAAAACATTTCATTCTTTTCATATAGCATCGAAGCTTTTAAAAATAAGCGCAAAAGTTTTATGGCAAAGCTCTAAAATAATTTATGAATAAAAAGAAAAAAAAATTATCAAGTAATTTCAGCCCTATTTCTCTAGATATCACAGACGTTGGGTATAAAGGAGAAGGCATAGCAAAATTAATTACAGAATTAAATTTTGAAAAAAAAGATTATAATTTTTTTGTACCATTTGCATTACCTAATGAAAAGATTATAGCAAAACCTACTCAACTATTTTCAAAAAATGTTAGAGCTGAGTTAGTTGAAATTATAAAGCCTTCGCCTGAGCGAGTTAACCCTCAATGTGAACACTTTTTTAAATGTGGAGGATGTATGCTCCAACATTGGCGGTTTGAACACTATAATAATTGGAAAATGAATAGAATAACCTCTTCGATTTATCAAATATCCTCAAATACCATAATTAAAAAAATGGTAAGTTCCTCTCAAAACTCAAGAAGACACGCTAAATTCACAGCCAAAAGAAATAAATCAAAGCTAATAATTGGGTTTTATGAACATAAAAGTCATTTTGTAACTGAAATTACCGAATGCCTTATACTAGAAAAATCTCTCATTAGGTTAATTCAAGATTTACGAAAGCCCCTTGAAGAAATTATAAAAATTGGTGATATAATTCATATTCACGCTAACTTACTTGATAATGGGATTGATCTATTAATAGATGGATTAGCTGATATTTCTTTTAAAAAATTTTCTGAACTTAATAAGAAACTGATAGAAAATAAAGTCATTAGGGTACATCGAAGACTAAATAATAAAATTTTGGATTTAATTTATATTACTGACAGAACAAGTTTATCAAATAATGTCTTCTCATCTGTAATATATCCTCCCCCAGGTGGTTTTTTACAAGCGACTGTAAGTGGTGAAAATACAATTATCAAATGTGTTATGGAAGCATTAGAGAATTATAATAAAAAAACATATATTTGTGAATTATTTTGCGGATCTGGAACTATTACTTTACCGCTTCTTTTACAAAATTTTAGAATTAACGCATTTGAACTAAATACTGAATCTCTACATTCAATAGATTTATCCTCAAAAGGAAAACCATTTAATAACAATATAAAAACATATACTAGAAACTTAAAATCTAAACCTTTAACAATCAAAGAATTAGAGAATTATGGAGCAATTATTATTGACCCTCCAAGATCTGGTGCTCATACACAATTTTTAAATATTGCAAAATCAAAGGTACCATTAGTGATAAGTGTTTCGTGTGATATAAACACATTTGTTAGGGATTCAAAAATTTTAATAGAAAATAATTATAATTTAAAATGGGTTCAACCAATTGATCAATTTCTTTATTCAGCTCATATTGAAGTAGTTGGTTTTTTTGAACTTAACAAGGCAAGTTAAATGTTGATAAAAAGATCAATCACTTTAAAAAAGCATAGAACTTCATTGTCATTAGAAAAAGAATTTTGGGATTCACTTGATCTCATCGCTAAAAACAAGAACTGTTCTCTTCAAAAATTAATATCAGACATTGATGTTAAACGAAAATCATCTTTAGCATCTTCAACAAGAGTTTTTGTAATAGAAAATTTAAAAAAGTTTAACCTGTAATTCCAATTTGCCAGGGTGCAAACTCATGTCTTCCTAAATTTAATATTTCACTTTTAGTTTTTTTACCAGATGCAAATGAAATAAATTCTTCAAATATTTCAGCCCCCATCTCATCGATATTTTTAGCACCATCTATAACTAAACCACAATTAATATCCATATCTTCTGTCATTTTATTATATAAGTTTGAGTTAGTTGCAAGCTTAATAGAAGGGGCGGGCTTAGCTCCAAAGCATGAACCTCTTCCAGTAGTGAATGCAATCAAATTAGCACCTCCTGCAATCTGCCCGGTTGCTGAAACAGGATCAAAACCAGGTGTATCCATAAAAACAAACCCTTTTTCAGTGACCTTTTCTGCATAATTATAAACTTCCATTAACCCAGTTGAACCACCTTTCATGGCTGAACCCAAGGATTTTTCTAATATATTTGCCAATCCACCTTTTTGATTACCTGGACTGACCGTTCCATTAATCTGAACATCTCTTCCTACAGAGTATACATTTTTCCACCAATTTACTTTATTCATCAATTTATCAGCCACAGATACACTGACAGCTCTAGCCGTTAAGCTATTTTCTACTCCATAGATTTCAGGTGTCTCTGATAAAATAGCTGTCCCTCCGTGAGTTACTAAAATATCAACCGCTTTACCTAAGGAAGGGTTAGCGGATAAAGAAGAAAATGAGTCTGAACCTCCACATTGAAGACCAACAGTCAAATTAGATAAAGAAACCTCTTCTCTTTTAATATCATTAGCCTTTTTAAGCATATCTTCTATACACTTTATTCCTGCTTTGATTGTTGCTGACGTACCCCCGTTTTCTTGCATAACTAAAGTTTTTAAATTCTGATTTTCTACTATACCTTGATATTGAAACAGCCCTCCTACCTGGCACCTTTCACACCCTAAACCTACAACTAAAGAAGAAGCTACATTGGGATGATCTATGTATCCTCCAAGCGTTCTATAAAGTAAATTCATTGGTTCCCCAGATAATTCCATGCCACATCCAGTTGAGTGACTGAATGCAGCAACACCATCTACATTGGGATAGTCTTTTAATTTTTCTGGCGTAAAATATGAAGCAATTTCATGGACAACAGTTGCAGAGCAATTAACAGTTGAAACTACAGCAATAAAATTTCTAGTACCAACACGGCCATCTTTTCTTCTGAATCCCATAAAAGTTCTTTGAGTTGAGGAATTAGCAAACATTGTAGGCTTGTACTTAGAACAATAATCATGTTCTCTGCTAAATTCCTTAAATTTAATGTTTGAATTGATTAATACTTGTCCTTTACAAATATCAGAATCTGCAAAACCAATTATTGTTCCATATTTGTATATTGGTGCATCTTTTGGAATATCAACGTTAGCAATTTTTTGACCTGACAAGATCGGTGCATCTATTTTTAAATCGTGATCTTTTAAATAATCACCGGCATTCATATTATTTAAGGCGATGACAATATTATCTGTTTTATTTAAAATTATTGCCTTTGGTTTTGAACTCATTTGTTTATCTACCATTTTCTAATCCTAAATTTAATTATTTTGAGTCAGATTTTGAATTTATCCAACTTTCAAATAAATTTTTTTGTTTTTCATCTGTCAAGGGGTACAATCCTCTAATACTTGATCCATTCTGGACCTTATCTATTACGTAGTCTTCATAGACTGTCATTGATTTAACTTCTTCAGATATTTCTTCTATAATTTTATTTGGAATTACAATAACACCTTCTTGGTCACCCACTATCAAATCGTTTGGCCATACTGCAACATCACCACAACCAATAGGTACATTAATATCAATTGCTTGATGAAGAGTAAGATTAGTTGGAGACGACGGCCTATGGTGATACGCGGGAAATTCTAATTTTTTTATTTCAGAAGAATCTCTAAATCCTCCATCTGTGACTACGCCTGCACATCCTCTTACCATTAACCTTGTTATTAGAATAGCACCTGCTGATGCTGCCCTTGCATCCTTACGACTATCAAAAATTAAAACGTGATTTTTAGGACATTTTTCAATTGCTACACGTTGAGGATGTTCTGGGTTTCTAAAAACATCAAGAGTATTTAAATCTTCTCTTGCTGGAATATACCTAACAGTAAAAGCATAACCAACCATATTTGATAAATTTGGATTAAGTGGACTTACTCCTTGTATAAATTGATTTCTTAAACCTCTCTTAAACAAAGCTGTAGAAATAGTAGCAACGCTTGATTTTAAAAAAATATTTTTAATTTTTCCTGTCAACATAATTAATCTCTAATAAATATCTGGTTCTTCTGCTGATTTTCCAAAGTCGGTTTCTAAAAAATCGAAATCACAACCTTCATTTGCTTGCTTTACATGTTGGCTAAACATCCAAAGCCAACCCCTACCAGCTTTTGGTTGCTTTGGCTGTATCATTTTTTTTCTGGCAGATAACGTTTTATCATCCACTAGCATATTAATTTTTCTTAAATTTACATCAAGCTCAATAATATCTCCTGTTTTGAGAAGAGACAACGGGCCACCAATAAAACTTTCAGGAGCAACGTGTAAAATGCAAGCACCATAACTAGTACCGCTCATTCTAGCATCAGATATTCTAACCATATCTCTGACCCCTTTTTTAAGAAGTTTTTTGGGTATAGGCATCATTCCCCATTCAGGCATACCTGGCCCTCCTACAGGACCAACATTTCTTAATACCAAAACATGATTTTCAGAAACATCCAAATCATCACTATCTATAATATCTTTCATTTCCTGATAACTATCAAAAACAATTGCAGGTCCTTTATGTTTCATGAATTTCTTATCACAAGCAGCTGGTTTGATGACACATCCATCCGGTGCTAAATTTCCCTTTAAAACAGCTAATGAACCTTCTTCATATATTGGGTTATCTAAGCTTCTAATGACATCATTATTAATTGTTTCTTTTTTTGATATTATTTCTTTTAACCTAAGCCCGGAAACTGTTATTTCCTCCAAATTAAGTTTTTCAGCAAGTGAAAACATTAAAGACAAAATACCTCCAGCATAATAAAAATCTTCCATTAGGTATTCCACGCCTGATGGCCTAATATTTGCTATCAGAGGAATTTCCCTTCCTTTTTTATCCAAGTCATCAATTGTCAAATGAATACCAGCTCTTCTTGCCATAGCTATTAAATGAATAATAGCATTTGTTGAACAGCCCATAGCCATAGCTACAGTAACAGCATTATCAATAGATTTTTCAGTGATTATTTTAGATGGCTTTAGATCTTCCCAAACCATATCAACTATTCTTTTACCAACATTCGTAGACATTCTGATATGATTTGAATCAGCTGCAGGTATCGAACTTGCTCCAGGCAAACACAATCCAATAGCCTCTGCTATTGCTGTCATTGTACTTGCTGTACCCATCGTCATACAATGACCATAAGATCTAGCAATACCAGACTCCACTTCTGCCCAGTCATTTTCCGTTATATTACCTGCCCTTAATTCATCCCAATATTTCCAACCATCAGAACCACTCCCCAAATACTTTCCTTTATAATTTCCTCTTAACATTGGACCAGCAGGTAAGAATATCATTGGTAAATCTAGACTAATTGCTCCCATTGTAAGGGCTGGAGTAGTTTTGTCACACCCTCCCATAAGCACGACCCCATCAATAGGATGTGACCTTATTAACTCTTCAACTTCCATAGAAAGCATATTTCTATACAACATAGTTGTCGGTTTCACATACATTTCTGCCAAGGAAATTGCTGGAAGTTCTATTGGTAATCCACCAGATTGGTAAACGCCCTTTTTAACATCCTCAACTCTTTGTTTGAAGTGTTGGTGACATGGTTGTATTTCTGACCAGGTGTTTATTATTCCTATAATAGGTTTATTTTCCCAGTCATCTTTTCCTAAACCCATTTGCATTGCTCTAGATCTATGACCAAAAGATCTTACATCGTTAGGAGAAAACCATCTTGAACTTCTTAAATCTTTATATTGTTTTTTTTGCATTTCATTTCTAATTTTTTATTAATTAAGTTTAGACCTTAATTAAAACTTGAGAAAATACATAATAAAAAAATATTTATTTTGGTAGGCCTGGAGGGACTTGAACCCCCAACCACTCCGTTATGAGCGGAGGGCTCTAACCAGTTGAGCTACAGGCCTATTATAGAGATGTTCTAATTTTCAACTTATACAAGTACATTTTAAGTATGTAAAGTGGAAGTATTAAGAATAGATTTTAATTTTCTAAAAAAGATCTCAATTTTCTTGATCTAGTTGGATGCTTTAGTTTTCTGAGAGCTTTGGCTTCTATTTGCCTTATTCTTTCTCTAGTTACACTAAATTGTTGCCCGACTTCTTCAAGTGTATGATCGGTATTCATACCTATTCCAAATCGCATCCTAAGAACTCTCTCTTCTCTAGGAGTTAAGCTAGCTAAAATCCTTGTAGTTGTTTCTCGTAAATTCGCATGTATCGCAGCTTCAAGTGGCTGCACAGCCATTTTATCCTCAATAAAATCACCTAAATGACTATCGTCTTCATCTCCTACTGGGGTTTCTAATGAAATTGGTTCTTTAGCTATTTTAAGCACTTTTCTAACTTTGTCTAAGGGCATAGAAATTTTTTCAGACAGTTCTTCCGGTGTTGGCTCTCGTCCAATTTCGTGTAGCATCTGCCTCGATGATCTCACTAATTTATTAATAGTCTCAATCATATGAACAGGTATTCTAATCGTTCTTGCTTGATCCGCAATAGATCGGGTTATAGCTTGTCTTATCCACCATGTTGCATATGTTGAAAATTTGTAACCTCTTCTATATTCGAATTTATCAACAGCTTTCATTAAACCTATGTTTCCTTCTTGAATAAGGTCCAAAAACTGAAGTCCTCTATTTGTGTATTTTTTTGCTATGGATATAACCAATCTTAAATTAGCCTCAACCATCTCTTTTTTTGCTCTAGCTGCCTCCCGTTCACCTCTTTGAATTATCTGAATGAGTTTTTTATATTCTTGAACAGGCATACTTGTGTTATTAACAAAATCAAATACTTGATCGCAGATTCTTACTATTTCATCATTATTCTCGGAAGTGAATTTCTCCCAATTTTTTGCTTTTACTGGCTTTAAAACCCAATTATGATTAATTTCATTACCTACCCAACTATTAATAAAATCTTTTCTATTTACACCAGAGTTTTCAGCTAATCTTAATAATGAACCTTCTATATTTGTTATCTGCCTATTGAGGCCATACATTTGGTCTATTAACTCTTCTTGTCTATTATTATTTAAATAAATTTTTTCCATTTGCTCTATTAGAAGAATTCTTAGTTCAGAAAGTCTGTTTTCTGATCTTAAAACTAAAGTTTCACCCTTTCTTAATCTAGCTATTCTTCTTTCGCTAAGTGTTAAAATTTCTTTAAATGTATTTGCAACCTCATCAATCATTGACAAAATTTGATCTTTTATTTCTGATTCCATTGCCACTAAGGAAAGATTAATATCTTCATCTTCACTTTCGTCTTCACTGTCTTTTTCTTCTTCGGTTTCTTCGTCATTATTTTCCAAATCATTTTCTTTTTTTGATTCGTCTACAGAGGCTTTTGGTATAACAACGTTTAAATTATCAAATTTTATTTTATCAATATTATCATTAGCAATTTCTGGTTCATTGGCTCCACCATTAATGCGAGCATAAGTAGTTTCTAGGTCTATGATATCTCTCAATAACATTGTCCCATCATCTACCTCATCTCTCCATTTTAAAAAAGCTCTCATAGCAAGAGGAGATTCGTATATTCCGCCAATCATCAACTCTCTTCCAGCTTCAATTCTTTTTGCAATAGATATTTCGCCTTCTCTCGACAACAACTCAACGGACCCCATTTCTTTAAGGTACATTCTTACAGGATCATCTGACCTTGCACCTTCGTCGTCACTTAAGTTTCCTGCGTTTTTCTCCTCGACCTCTTCATGTGATGACTCTTCTTGTTGATCAATTATATTCAAACCCATATCGTTAATTGCTGCGTGAATATCTTCTATTTGCTCAGAAGAGTATTCACCTGGAGGGAGTGCAGAGTTAAGCTCATCTAAAGTAACAAAGCCATTAGCTTTACCTTTTTTTATGAGAGATTTAATTGCTGAATTATTAAGGTCTAATATTGGGCTGTCATTCCCAGATTTGCTTTTGATTTGTTTGTTTTCTGTGTTTGCCAGCATATCATATCTCACTTAAAATTTTATTATGACTACGTATATTTTGTTCTTAATACAAAGACTATATTTTTTTTAAAGAAACTAAACTTAAGAGTTCTTCAAAAACATTACATAAATAATTATAATTATTGTTAAGGTTAAGCCTTGAAGAATAGTTAGTTTCCAAAATTTTTTTTATTTGAACTGTGAAACCCTCACTTATCAAAGTTTCTTGTAATATTTGAGCGTTTATATCTGATTGTTTACTAACTTGCAAAAGAATCGATTCCTTTAATTCATTTAATCCCTTATTTTGAAAGCTCAACAAAGATATTTTTTCATCAAATTTTAAGCATAATTCAGGAAACGTTAACATCATATAAATAATTGCTCCAATTTTTATTTCAACTCCGGTCTTTGGAAGAAATTTATTTTGAGCTAAATAATGAGATCCTAACCTTTTTGAAAAACTTGTTTTTTGAATCAAGCCTCTGTTCTTATCTCTAAAAATCTTTATTCTTTTTTCAATTTCATCCTTATATGCTAATTTAATATTTTTGTCTTCAATCTTGTTCACCATGTTTCTCAAATAACTCCAAAAAAGAGCTTTGGTCTCTGGTTCATTTTCTCTGATCATTTTTAAACCTTGTAACCAGATCATATCGAGAGCGCTAAGAGCTTTATCTAGAAGTTTCTCAAACTCATTAATACCTTTTTGATTAATAAATTCCTCTGGATCTAAATTATTTGGAAGGAATACAAACTTGAGTTTTTTGTTAAATTTTAATTTAGGTAAATACTTTTCATAAACTTTAAGGGTTGCATTTTTACCTGCAATATCACCATCAAAAACTAAAAAAGCTTCATCAGCAACATTAAATATTTTATTTATTTGTTCATCAGTTAAAGCCGTTCCAAGGGATGCTAAAGCAGGGTAGCCATATTTATGCAAAGATATTACATCCATATAACCTTCACAAATTATTAACCTTTTTTCGTTTAATAATTTTTTTGCATTTGTTACTCCAAATAACTGTTTACCCTTTTGAAACAAATTTGTTTCAGGAGAATTGATATATTTAGGGTTTCCATTTTCTATAACTCTACCTCCAAATGCAATAATTTTGGCGGCATTATCTAGTATTGGAATCATAATTCTTTGTTGAAAATAGAAGATTAGCTCTTTCTTATAATTTCGTTTTACTAGACCAACTTCGATTATTTCATCTAGTGAAAAACCTTCCTTGATTAAACATGATACTAAATATTGATTAGATTTTAAATTACCAGAATAACCAATCATAAAATCTTTTATAATTGTTTTATCAATACCACGAGAATAAAGATAATTTCTTGCCCCCTCTCCCAATGGCGCATTTAAATTTTGAATATAAGAATCAGAGATACGTCTGAGAAGGCTAATACTTTTTTTTATCTTTGGGTTTCCTGTGAAATTATAGTTTGTATTTTGCAAACCAGCTTCTTCGGCAAGTTTTTTCAAAGCCTCAAGAAAAGTCTTATTCTCCATTTCCATAATATAGTCGAAAATGTCACCGTGTTTTCCGCAACCAAAACAGTGATAAAATCCTTTCTCGTCAGAAATGTTAAAAGAAGGAGTTTTTTCTTTATGAAATGGACAAAGAGCAATAAAATTAGATTTATCACGTCTCTTCAAAGATAAATTTTTACCCACAACATGAGAAAGCTTGATAGAATTTTTTATTTCTTCTTTTAAGTCCATTTTATTTCAATAAGAAATTATTCTAAATTAAATTTGAGAGAGTTTTTCTTTAATTAGTTTGCTTGCGACTCCAAAATCGATTTTTCCATCATATTTTTCTTTCATCAAGTTTATTACTTTACCTATATCTCTAATGGAATTAGCACCAGAAGATGTAATTGTTTTATTTATGATAATTTCAATTTCTTTTGAAGATAATTGCTTAGGCAAAAAATTTGAAATAATCTCAATTTCGGTTTCTTCTTTTTTTGCCAAATCTTCTCTTTTTCCATTCAAATACATATCAACAGATACTTTTCTTTGCTTAATCATACTCTGAAGAACTGAAATTATCTCTTGATCACTAATATCACTTTTTCCATTCCCTTTTGCAATAATATCCTTGTCTTTAATTGATGCTTTTATTAATCTTAGTGTGTTTAGTAAATCCCCATCTTTTCGAATCATGGCTTCTTTTAGTTTATTAGTAATTTCTTCCCTAATGCTCATTTTATTCCTACTATGTTTAATCATTAAATATTTAAAGTTTTATATCTAAAAATAACAAAACTAAAATATTAAATTAATTTTCTTAAATTTGATTGACGAATATTGTAATACATTCTAAGTAACTTCTTGATGAAAAATATTGTTAAAATTCCTCTTTTTTTTAATCCTAAAATTATTTTAAATTTCATATTTCTATTACTTTAAGTAATTTGAAAATCATTAAGGTATATAATGAAAGAAGTAAATTTTAAAAACGAACAAGAAGATGCTTATATTCCCTTTAGCATAAATAGCGTTGATCAAGAAATTATATCAGATAGTGTCCTGATGTTGGAAGATGGAACATGCTTTTTGGGTAAGTCATTTGGTTCAAAACAAACAAAAATTGGAGAAATCTGCTTTAACACCTCAATGACTGGTTACCAAGAAATTATTACTGATCCTTCATACGCTGGACAAATCATATCTTTTACTTTTCCTCATATAGGAAATATAGGCACAAATAATTTTGACAATGAAGGTGAAACTAAATCTATAGCTGGTATTGTTGTTAGGCAAGTTCCTACCAATCCATCAAATTGGAGATCTGACCAAAAATTTAATGATTGGCTTAAGCTAAACGATATCCCTGGAATTTCAGGGATAGACACTCGGATGCTAACCAAAATTATTCGTAAATATAAAAGTTGCAATGCCATAATGTCATATAATGAATTGGGGGAATTTAATTTTGACGAATTAAAGAATAAATTAAGACATTATCCTAAAATGGATGGCTTGAATCTCTCATCATCAGTAACTACTGAGAAAAATTATGATTATAAAGAAAGTCCTCATAAATTAATTTTGTCAACTCCAAGTACTATTCGTAAATTTAAACCTAAGATAGTGGTAATTGATTTTGGTGTTAAAATGAATATTTTAAGACACCTTGTGAACCTTAACGCTGACGTGACTGTACTATCCGAAAATACAATAATTGAAGATATAAACAAAATTAAACCAGACGGCATTTTTCTCTCAAATGGTCCTGGGGATCCCTCTGCAACCGAAAAAAAGTGTAAAGATCTTTTACAAGCAATTCTTAGTTTAGGGATACCAGTTTTTGGAATATGTATTGGTCATCAATTAATAGGTCTTTCATTAGGAGCTAAAACTATTAAAATGTCTCAAGGTCACCGCGGAGCTAATCATCCTGTTAAAAATTTATCTAATAATAAAGTTGAAATCACAAGCCAAAACCACGGCTATATGATAGATAAAGACACACTTCCTGAATGCCTTGAGATCACACACCTTTCTTTATTTGATGGTTCTATAGAAGGGTTTAAACATAAATCTTTACCAATTTTTTCTGTACAGTATCATCCTGAAGCGTCTCCAGGTCCCACAGAATCATCATATTTATTTCAAGAATTCTTAAATCTAATAGAAGTTTCAGATAATGCCAAAACGAAGTGATATAAAGTCTGTTCTTATCATTGGAGCTGGGCCCATTATAATTGGTCAAGCTTGTGAATTTGATTATTCAGGAGCCCAAGCATGTAAGGCCTTAAAGGAAGAGGGTATAAGAGTTATTTTAATTAATTCAAATCCCGCAACTATTATGACTGATCCAATGATGGCTGATGCAACATATATTGAGCCTATTGAGAAAAATACTATAGAAAAAATTATAGAAATTGAAAAACCTGACGCAGTTCTTCCAACAATGGGTGGACAAACCGCTTTAAATGCTACTTTAGAGTTATTCCATTCAGGAATTTTAAAAAAACATAATATTGAAATAATAGGAGCTAAACCGGACTCCATTAACAAAGCAGAAGATAGAGAGTTATTTAAGCAAAGCATGACTAAAATTGGATTAGAGTCAGCTAGAGCTAAAATAGCCAAGAATATTGATGAAGCTTTATTGGCTCTTGATTCAGTAGGATTGCCAGCGATTATAAGGCCTTCTTTTACCTTAGGCGGAGAAGGTGGAGGCATAGCATATAATAATGATGAATTCTTAGATATTGTGTTAAATGGACTAAAGTTATCTCCTACCTCTGAAGTACTTATTGAAGAGTCTCTCCTTGGCTGGAAAGAATATGAAATGGAGGTTGTTCGAGACAACACCGACAATTGTATAATAATTTGTTCAATTGAAAATGTAGATCCAATGGGAGTTCACACAGGTGACTCAATAACAGTAGCTCCAGCTTTAACACTTACAGACAAAGAATATCAAAGAATGCGCAATGCAAGTATTGCGGTTTTAAGAGAAATTGGAGTAGATACTGGAGGATCGAACGTTCAATTTGCACTAAATCCTATTGATGGAAGACTAATTGTAATAGAAATGAACCCACGAGTTAGTAGATCTTCAGCACTTGCTTCAAAGGCTACAGGTTTTCCAATAGCTAAAATTGCGGCTAAACTAGCAATTGGTTACACTTTAGATGAATTAAAAAATGATATAACAAAATCTACACCAGCCAGCTTTGAACCAACAATTGATTATGTGGTAACTAAAATACCTAGGTTTACATTTGAAAAATTTCCTGGAAGCGAAAGTTTATTAACTACGTCTATGAAATCTGTTGGAGAAGCAATGGCAATTGGAAGGTCTTTTCAAGAATCTCTTCAAAAAGCGCTTCGTTCATTAGAGACAGGTCTATCAGGCTTAAATGATGTTTCTTATCCATTTGAAAAAGAAATGTTTAAAGATAAAGATAAAATTTCAGGCTGGTTGGCTGAACAAGTTCCTGAACGCATATTGAGAATTGCAACAGCAATAAGAAATAGTATTTCGCTTGAAGAAATTTCCAGGATTACTGGATGGGACAAGTGGTTTCTACAACAAATATCAGGTATTATCAAAATTGAAGACACAATAAAGAATTATGATTTATCAGTTAATCCAAAATTTTTGAGAAATATTAAATCTATGGGTTTTTCTGATAAACGTATCTCAGAATTAACAGGCATAAGTACAGACAAAATTCAAAACCTAAGGTATGATTTTAAAATTTTTCCATCATATAAAAGAGTTGATACATGTGCAGCTGAATTTTATTCTGAAACGGCTTATTTATATAGCTCTTATGAGCAAAATGAAGTTAATGAGTGCGAGGTTTATCCATCTCAAAAAAAGAAAGTGATTATTCTTGGCGGAGGACCAAATAGAATTGGGCAAGGAATAGAATTTGATTACTGTTGTGTTCATGCAGCTTATAGCTTATCAGAAGCAGGCTTTGAAACGATAATGATTAATTGTAATCCCGAGACTGTTTCAACTGATTATGATACTTCTGATAAACTATATTTTGAACCATTAACCCATGAAGATGTTTTATCTATTATAAACAAAGAAAGTCAAAATGGAGAGGTTTTGGGTGTTATCGTTCAATTAGGCGGCCAAACTCCTTTAAAAATCTCAGAAAGCTTAAATCAAGCTGGCATCAAAATTCTAGGAACCTCCGTGGATGCCATTGATTTGGCTGAAGATAGAGAAAGATTCAAAGAGTTACTTCAAAAAATTGACTTAAGACAACCAGAAAATGGAATTGCGAGTAGTAAACAAGAGGCAATCGAAATTACTAAAAAAATAGGTTTTCCAGTTGTTATAAGACCAAGTTATGTACTTGGGGGAAGGGCTATGGAGATTGTTCATAATGAAGAGCAACTTCAAAAATATATTAATGAAGCCGTAAGTGTTTCTGGCGATAGTCCTGTCCTAATTGATAGTTTTTTAAGAAACGCGGTTGAAGTAGATGTAGACGCAATATCAGATGGTAATGAAACGTTTATCGCTGGTATTATGGAACATATTGAAGAAGCAGGCATTCATTCAGGAGATTCTGCGTGTGCACTACCTCCCCAAACACTAAAAAAAGATATAATTAAAGATATTATAGACCACACAAATAAACTTGCTAAAGAATTAAATGTTATTGGTTTTATTAATATACAATTTGCTATACAAGACGAAAATATTTTCATTTTAGAAGTAAACCCTAGAGGCAGTAGAACTATACCTTTTGTTGCTAAATCTATCGGGATACCTCTTGTGAAGATAGCAGCTTTGATAATGACAGGGAAAAAATTATCTGATTTCAAACTCAACACTTTTAAAATGGAACATATATCAGTAAAAGAAGCCGTTTTTCCATTTGCTAGATTCCCTGGAACAGACGTCATACTTGGTCCAGAAATGAAATCAACCGGTGAAGTTATGGGTATTGGATCAACATTTGGTGAAGCTTTTGCAAAAAGCCAACTAGGAGCTAATGTCAATTTACCATTAAGTGGTCAAGTTTTTATATCTATAAAGGATGGCGATAAAAGAAATATTATACCTATCGCCAAAAAATTCTCTGAATTAGGATTTTCTATATGTGCTACTTTCGGAACAGCTAAAGCATTAAATGATAATAATATCGAAACTAAATATATAAAAAAAGTTATAGAAGGTAGACCAAATGCAGTTGATGCAATGTTATCTGATGAGATTCAAATAGTAATTAATACAGCTGAAGGAACTAATTCAATTAAAGATAGTTTTTCTTTAAGACAAACCGCTCTTTTAAATAAAATTCCATATTATACTACTCTTCAAGGTGCTAATGCAGCTACTTTAGGCATAAAAGCTATGAAAAACAAGAAATTGGATGTGAAATCAATCCAATCATATTTTGAATAATTTATATATATATATTATAATTTTAATTTGAATTAACTATCGAAAGTAAGGATATGGATAAAATACCTTTTACATCCTCTGGGCTTGAAATAATAAAGTTAGAATTAAATAATCTAAAAAAAAATGAACGTCCTCAAATAATACAAGCTATATCTTCGGCAAGGGAACATGGTGATCTTAAAGAAAATGCAGAATATCACGCTGCAAAAGATAAACAGGCATTCGTAGAAGGAAGAATAACTGAGCTAGAAGATGTGATTAGTAGAGCTAATGTTATAGATTTAAGTAAACTTTCCGGTAAAACCATAACCTTTGGTGCTAAAGTTAAAATTTTAGATGAAGATACAAATCAAGAAACTGATTATCATATTGTAGGTCCATATGAAGCAAATTTGGAAGCGGGCCTAATATCAATTGCCTCTCCTATAGCTAAGGCTTTGATTGGTAAAGAAGAAAATATGTCTGTGGAAGTAAGAACACCAAGTGGGATAAAAAATTATGAGATTGTTTCAATAACAATACCTAAATAATATTTTTTAAAGAGGAACACCCGGCAAGCTTTTAGTACTCCTGATATTAAGTGAAGTTTTTACATTGCTAACTTTAGGAGCCTGAGTTAAATTCTGTGTCAAAAATTTTTGAAAATGATCCCAGTCTTCTGCAACAATTTTAAGAAGAAAATCTACCTCTCCAACTAACATATGGCACTCTCGAACTTCTGGAAATAGTGAAATATATTTTTCGAATATTTGAAGATCACTCTCAACCTGACTTTCCAAGCCAACGTAAGCAAACACTGTAACCTTAAAACCTAAAAGCTCTGAATTTAAAATGGCATTATAACCACGTATATAACCGCTTTCCTCAAGAGATTTCACGCGTCTTAAACAAGAAGGTGGAGAAATATTAACAATTCTTGCTAAATCAACATTGCTAATTTTACCATCATTTTGTAATTCATTTAATAATTTAATATCTATATGATCAAGCTTGGTTTTCTCATTTTTCATTTAATATTTTTTCTGTTTTTACAATAAATTAGCATTTAATTTAAATATCATTATTAAATATATAGTGTAATTTTATTTCATAAAGTAAATTTAAAATAAAAGATAATTATTCTCATAATAATATTTGTTAAGGAGCTAATTATAATTAATACATGGATCATTAGTGATGGAACGGTAGGAATGGAAAAACAATCTATCGCACTAGCAAATTTATTAAAGCAAAAATATGAAATAATAAATTATACCCCCCCATATTTTCTTAAAAAATTACCATTATTAGGAAAATTTTATTTCTCAAATATTTTAAAAAAAATTTTATTAAACAGAAAATCTCCTACATATATTATTACTTGTGGGAAAAGAATGGCTGGTATCTCAATTTTTATAAAGTCAAAGCTAAACGATAAGATTAAGACAATCCACATTCAAAACCCAGGGGTTTCAATAAAACACTTTGATTTATTAATAATCCCTGAACATGATCAGGTTACTGGATCGAACATTATACAAACGAAAGGAGCTCTAAACTTCTTTGACTATAGCGAATTAGAAAATAAGTATGAATATTTAAGACAAAATAATGAAAAAACAATTTTATTGATGGTTGGTGGTAAAAATAAAAGGTATACCCCACAAAGTATAGATTATCTTGATTTGAGCATGAAAGTTATTAGTACAATAAAAAATACTAATGGAAAACTTCTATTATCAGTTTCAAGAAGGACCCCTCAAAAAGCAATCAGAATTTTGGATAAATTATTTTCTAAATCTCTTAACAATTATGAAATTTTATATACATCGAAAAATAATCCATACCCAGATATTTTGAAATCTATCGACTATGGTATCGTAACAAGTGATAGTGTTAATATGATTTCAGAAATAGCGACCACACCAATTCCAGTATTTATTTATAAATTTCCAAAAGAATCAGGGAAAATTTTAGATTTTTTAGATGATTTAGAGAGTTTAGGAATTATAAAAATTCTTGATAATAAATTATTTACATATAAAAAAACAAAACTGAATACAAATAAAGATACTGCTTTAAAAATTAACAAGTTTCTGGGAATTTAATAACTTTCCTAAATTTCTTAATTTTTTAACTTTTCGATTAAGCAACTCCCAATTATCAAACTTTTCTATTTGTTGCCAAATTTTTTCGACCTCTGATATGAGCATATTTTCTTTATTCTCTTTTATTGATACAATTTTTTCTTGATTAAATTCGTTTGCAATTGTGTCTTGGAGTATTTCAGTTATTTGTGTGAAATTACCAGATTTGTATTTATTTCCATAATTACTATTTAAACAATCATTAACTGAGTCTTTGCCCCCATAAAAATCATGAAAAAAGGAAACAAAATCAATTTTATAATTTTCACTATCATTAAATAAAATTTTTATAATTAAATTTAAATTTTTTGGGTCTATTTCTTTTATCCCCATTCTCCAACAAAAATGTTTGTTAAGTGAAGTATTAAAGTGAGCTGAAAATAGATTTAAAATTTCAAGAATTTTTTTTTCAGGAATAAATTCTTTTAAACTTTTACCTAGTTGGGTTAAGGCCCACAAAGCAGCATCAGGTTGTCTACCAAATGAGTATCTACCATTATAATCAAAATATGCTGCTGTGAAATTTGGGTTTGCAAACTCTACAAAACGCCAAGGGCCATAATCAAAGACCTCTCCAGTTACATTGAAATTATCTGTATTTAATACCCCATGGACAAAGCCAGCTATAATTATTTTACCCATTGTGTCAGCAATTTTTTTTACAGTTTCTAAAAAAATATCTTCTGCTAAAATTTCAATTTTAGATTTACTATTAATATTTAAGAAATAATTCTTAGCTAAATGATATAATAAAATTTCTATGTTTTCTTTTTGATTTAAATACGCAAGTCTTTGGAAGGTACCAATTCTAATATGTCCGTTACAACGTCTTACCAGCACTGCAGATCTTGTAGGTGATGGCTCATCACTTCTGTCAAGCTTTTCAAAAGTTTCTATGATGGAAAGTGTTTGACTAGTATTTACCCCTAATGCAGACAAAAACTCAGTAGCTAATAATTCACGAACAGCGCCTTTTAGTGTTAACCTCCCATCGCCGTTCCTACTATACTTTGTCTGTCCAGAACCTTTTGTACCTAAATCCCAAAGAATATTATTTTTAGCTAAAATTTGACATAACAAAAAACCTCTTCCATCTCCAAGATCTGGATTATATTGTCCAAATTGATGTCCATGATATTTTAAAACTAAAGGTTTATGACAAACTTTAGGAAACTTTAAAAACTTTCCAAAATGATCTATCCATTGATTATTAGTTAATTGATCCAAACCAATTAATTTACTTGCCCTATTATTTCTAAACCTTAGTTTATGATCAGGAAATATTGCCGGGACACCTAAATCAAAAAAACTATCACCCAAACTATAATGTTTATCTATGAATATTGGATGATTTTTCATTAATTATAAAAACCTAACTTTATCTAAAAAGCTTGTCTTTCAATTTATTTTGCAGATTATCATAAAGATCTGATACTTGTTCAGCGTATCCATTGTAAATAATTGTTGGAATTCTTTCTTCTTTACCTAATTGTTGCTCTGTTGCCTGAGACCACCTAGGGTGTGAAACATTAGGGTTAACATTTGCCCAAAAACCGTATTCTTTAGGAGCAAGTTTTTCCCACATGCCAATAGGCCTTTCTTTAACAAAACTGATTTTTACTATAGATTTTATTGACTTAAATCCATATTTCCATGGAAGAACTAACCTAAAAGGAGCTCCATTTTGATTTGGTAATTCTTTACCGTATATTCCTGTTGCCATGAAACTAAGTTCATTGGTTGCTTCTTCTATCGTGATAGCTTCTTGATATGGCCAAGGATACCATTTTTGTTTTTGTCCAGGTGCTACATCTGGATTATAGAAAGTTTCGAATTTTACAAACCTAGCGTCAGAATTTGGTTCAACAAGAGATATGATTTTATTTAATGGAAAACCTGCCCAAGGGACCGTCATAGACCATGCTTCTACACACCTAAAACGGTAAACTCGTTCTTCTATCCCACCTATCTTTTTAATTAAATCATTTATATCTATTTTTAGAGGTTTATTAACCAAACCATCGATGCTTAACAACCAAGGCTTAGTTTTCAGTTTAGACGCTTTTCTCCAAATATTTTTATTAGATCCAAACTCATAAAAATTTGTATAAGTAGTTGCATATTTCTCTTTTGTTAATTCTCTATTAACATTATAAATTTTATTTACTGGCGGAGGGTAGAAAGAGTTGGCTGAACCATATACAGAATAGGGCAAAAAACTTGACCCTGCAAAAACTAAAGAGCTACTTGCTAATTTCTTAAGAATTTCTCTTCTTTTTATAAATTCTCTTTCACCAGTAATATCATTTTGACTTAAAGACCATGCCTTTTTTATATGAATGAATGACAAATAAAACTCCCAAATTTGTTAAGATAAACTTAAAACTGCTCTTTCAATTCTATCCATGGCCTCTTTGAGTAAATCTAAACTTGTCGCGTAAGAAACTCTAAAATAAGGCTCTAAACCAAATGCGGCTCCAGGAACTGCAGCAACTTCGGCTTCATCTAAAAGCCATTCAACAACTTCGGAGTCATTATTTAAAATTTTTCCATCTTTTGTTTTTTTTCCTAACAAACCTTCAACATTTGGATAAGCATAAAAGGCTCCTTTAGGCATTATACAATTTATTCCAGGGATGGAGTTAAGTTTATTAACTACGAAATGTCTTCTTTCGTCAAACGCATCAAGACATGGTTTCAGAAAGTCTTTACTTCCTCCAATACCAGCCATTGCAGCATGTTGTGAAATTGAAGAAGGGTTAGAAGTTGACTGCCCTTGAATTTTAATCATAGCTTTAATTAGTTTCTCAGGACCAGCAGCATATCCAATCCGCCATCCTGTCATACAATAGCTTTTTGAAACACCGTTGACAGTTAATGTCCTGTACTTAAGGTCAGGTGCAACTTGTGCAAAAGTAAAAAATTTATAATTATCGTATACAATATACTCATAAATATCATCAGTCATGACGTGTAAGTTTTCATGTTTTCTAACAACACTAGCTATATTCTCTAGCTCTTCTTTACTATAACAAGATCCCGTTGGGTTAGATGGACTATTTAAAATTAACCATTTACTATTTTTTGTTACAACTTTTTCTAAAGCTTCTGCAGTTAATTTAAAATCTGTTTTAGATGAACAATTAACTATTATTGGTTTTCCGCCTGCAAGCAATGTCATATCTGGGTATGAAACCCAATATGGTGCTGGAATAATGACTTCGTCAATTTCATTTAAAGAGCTAACTAAAGCATTATATAAAATTTGCTTTCCTCCAGTTCCAACAATAATGTCATTAATGGTATAATTTAAATCGTTGTCTTTCTTAAATTTATCAACAATACATTGCCTAAGTTCAGGAGTACCTTCAATATTTGTATATTTTGTATAACCTTTATTAATAGCATCTATAGCCGCGTCTTTAACGTGCTTAGGAGTATCAAAATCAGGTTCTCCAGAAGAGAGCCCTATTACTTTTTTTCCTTCTCTTTTAAGCTGTGCTGCTTTGGCAGTAATGACCATTGTCGCAGATGGCTTTATTCTTTTCAAATTTTCGGAAATAAACGACATAACCTAACTCCATATATTTTTTATTTCCTAGATCTACTACAAAACAAAATGTTTAAAAATCTTTTTTGTTAATAATTAAGTTATTTTTTGGTATAGGATAAATTTTAATCTTTCTGTAAAACATGTAAAATATGAATAACTTAGAAAATTTAGTTTATAAGAATGTTACTAATTCTAGTTTTTCATTAGAATCTAATTTTATACCTACTGGAGATCAACCAAAAGCAATTGAAGAACTAATTACAGGAATAAAAAACAAAGAGAAAGATCAGGTTCTTCTTGGGGTAACCGGATCAGGTAAAACTTTTACTATGGCTCATGTAATTAATTCCTTAAATAGACCCTCCTTAATTATGGCTCCCAACAAGACACTTGCAGCACAACTATATGGAGAAATGAAGGATTTTTTTCCTAACAATGCTGTTGAATATTTTGTTTCGTATTATGACTATTATCAACCAGAGGCCTACGTTCCTCGATCAGATACATATATAGAAAAGGAATCGAGTATCAACGATCAAATTGATAGAATGCGACACTCTGCAACCAGAGCTCTTCTTGAGAGGCAAGATGTTATTATAATTGCTTCTGTATCATGTATTTATGGTATTGGGTCAGTCGAAACATACTCTAAAATGATCGTAAATTTAAAAATAGGTGAAGAAGTTTCTCGTCAAAAATTACTACGACAATTTACAGAACTTCAATACACGCGAAATGACATGTCTTTTGTTAGAGGCACATTTAGAGTTAGAGGCGATAGCATTGAGATTTTTCCAGCTCATTTAGAATCCATTGCTTGGCGAATAACATTATTCGGCGATGAAATAGAAGAAATTTATGAGGTTGATGCTTTAACAGGTGAAAAATTAGCAAAATTGAAGACTGTAAAAATATATGCAAATTCTCATTATGTTACTCCAAGACCCACCTTAAACGAAGCTATAAAATCAATAAAAGAAGAATTAAAAGTTCATTTAGAAATTCTTTATAAAAATAACAAATTAGTTGAAGCACAAAGATTAGAACAAAGAACTAACTTTGATATAGAAATGATGTTAGCTGCCGGTACTTGTCCGGGTATTGAAAACTACAGTAGATATTTATCAGGAAGAAACCCAGGAGAGCCACCCCCTACTCTTTTTGAATATTTGCCAGATAATGCATTAGTTTTTACAGATGAAAGCCATATCACTGTGAGTCAAATAGGTGCAATGTACAAAGGCGATTTTCGAAGAAAATCAACATTATCAGAATATGGATTTAGATTACCTTCATGTTTAGATAATAGACCTCTGAAATTTGAAGAATGGGAGGCTTTTAGGCCACAGACAATTCACGTCTCAGCCACACCAGGAGATTGGGAGTTAAATAAAACTAATGGTGTTTTCATTGAACAAGCCCTGAGGCCAACAGGTTTGGTAGATCCAGAAATAATAATTAGACCAACTAAAACACAGGTAGATGACCTTATTTATGAAACAAAAGAACAATCAAAAAAAGGAAATAGGGTTTTAATTACAACACTTACAAAAAAAATGGCCGAGGCATTGAGTGAGTATATGTTTGAGGCAGGCTTAAAAGTTAGATATATCCACTCTGATGTAGATACACTTGAACGTATCGAAATAATAAGAGATTTAAGACTAGGAGTGTTTGACGCTTTAATTGGTATTAACCTTCTTCGCGAAGGCCTTGATATACCAGAATGTGCACTAGTTGCTATCCTTGATGCTGATAAAGAAGGCTACTTGCGTTCAAAAACATCACTTATCCAAACTATTGGGAGAGCTGCAAGGCATGTGGAAGGCAAAGTGGTACTCTATGCTGATACAATTACTGGATCTATGAAGTACGCAATTGATGAAACTGAAAGAAGAAGAAGAAAACAAATTGAATATAATAAAACAAATAACATAACTCCCAAAACTGTAATAAGTAAAATCTCAGATATCCTTGCTGAGTTGAACAATAATGAAGAAAATCAAAAAAATAAAAAATCTAATCAGACAGGAAAAACTATAAAACAATCTATAGAAGAACTTGAAATAGAAATGGATAAAGCAGCCAGCAACCTTGAATTTGAGGAAGCTGCTAAGATAAGAGATGAAATTAAAAAGTTAAAGCAAAAAGAATTAGGCTTAATGATTGTTCCAAAAGAAAATAATAGAAAATAATTTAAATTTATTAAGTAAACTTGATATCACTATATAAATTCAAATACGAAGTAAATTATATGATCAATAAAAGCAAATCTCTTAGTAATGGAATTCAAGTAATTAAAGATGAGTTATTAACCATCCCTAGTAAGCCTGGTGTTTATCAAATGATAGGTGCTAATGAAGAAAACCTATATATTGGTAAAGCTAAAAATCTTAAAAATAGAATAGTTTTTTATACCCAGCCCAAAAGATTAAATTCAAGATTGACTTACATGGTATCTAATACCATGAAGATGGAAATAATTATTACTGCTTCTGAAATGGAAGCTTTGTTATTAGAATCTAATTTAATTAAAAAATATGAGCCAACATTCAACATATTACTTAAAGATGATAAAAGTTTTAGCTCAATTTTTTTTAATTTAACTCATCCATTTCCGCAAATCTCTTCTCATCGTGGTGTTAGAAAAATTAAAGGTGATTACTTTGGTCCATTTGTTTCTAAAACAACAGTTCAAAAAACAATAGAAACACTTCAAAAAACATTTTTACTAAGGACATGTAATGATAATATTTTTAAAACAAGAAAAAGACCTTGTTTACAATTCCAAATCAAACGCTGTAGTGCACCATGTGTTAATTTGATATCAAAAAAAAATTATAATGAAAGCATATTGGAAGCAAAAAGATTTTTAACTGGTGATTCAAATAAAATAAAACAAAAATTAATTGAACAAATGTATGATGCTTCAGATAAGCAAAACTTTGAGGCAGCCTCTATTTTCAGAAATAGAATAAAAGCTTTAACAGAAGTAACAGCCACTCAAAATATTAATATACAAAACCTTAAAAACGTTGATTTACTGGCTTTAAAAAAATTAGACAATAAGGTGGTTATTCAAATGTCTATTATAAGAAATGGTCATCATTATGGTTCAAAGTCATATTTCCCAAATATAGGAAAGAATGGCATTGATGTAAATGAAGACGAAATTATGCAAGCTTTTATTTGTCAGTTTTTTGATAAAAATATTCCAGCTGAAAATATTCTAGTTAACCAGAATCCTAAAGAAAGAAAATTAATTGAAGAATTATTATTTAGAAAACATAATTTTAAAATAAGTATTCAAGTTCCACAAAGAGGTAAAAAATTAGATTTAATAAATTCAGTAGTAAAAAATGCTGAAGAAAACCTTAACAGGAAAATTTATGAAAAATCTTCTAATCGAGAAAATCTTATAAAATTAAAAACAATCTTCAACTTAAAAAAACAAATAAAAAAAATTGAGGTATATGATAACTCTCATCATCAAGGCAAAGCTCCTATAGGTGCAATGATAGCCTTTAATGAAGATGGTTTTATGAAATCAATGTATAGACGTTATAATATAAATTCTAATTATAATAAAAAAACTGCAGCTAAACAAAACGAATTTCAAAATAATAACGATTATTTAATGATGGACGAGGTTCTTAGAAGAAGACTTATAGGGAAAAACTCTTCTAATTATCCAGATCTAATAATTATAGATGGTGGAAAAGGGCATCTAAATATAGCCTTATCAGTTCTTGAAAATTTGAAAATCGATAACATTGAAGTTCTAGCAATTTCTAAAGGAATAAAAAGAGATAGTGGAAGAGAAAATTTTTATACTCAAGGCATAGATAAATTTAGTTTTGATAAAAATAACGCTACATTATTCTTTCTCCAAAAATTAAGAGATGAAGTACATAGGTTTGCGATAGCAGGACATAGATTAAAAAGTAAAAAAATAATTTTTAAAAACCCACTAGACGAAATAGAAGGTATTGGTTCAAAAAGGAAGAGAGCACTACTTAATGAATTTGGTTCTGCAAAAGCAGTTAAAACAGCTAGCCTCAGAGACTTGAGTAAGGTTGAAGGGATTAATGAGTCAATCGCAAAAAAAATATTTAATTTTTTTAACTAATCATAAATACTTAAATACAATTTAATTTTCTCTTGTATAATGAAAAATAAATCAAGGCTTATAAATGTCCAATAATAATATAAAAAAAGCTATACCAAATGGACTAACTTTATTCAGATGTTTAACTTCAATTTTATTACCAGTTCTTATCATATATGGAGGAGAAACTGGTGCAATAATTGCGGCTCCTTTACTTATTGTTGCAGGCTTAAGTGATTATTTTGATGGCTTTTATGCTAGAAAATATAATGTAATATCTGTTTTAGGACAAATTTTAGATCCTGTAGCTGATAAACTTTTGGTAATAGGTGTTATATTGGCTCTAGCAAGTGAAAACCTATTAGATTTTTATTTTGGATTTATTCCTGCTTTAATAATTGTTTTGAGAGAAATTTTAATAACTGGCATTAGAGAAAGCACATCCTCTTATAATTTTTCTTTAAAAGTTTCACTATTAGCAAAGTGGAAAACCACTATTCAATTATTTGCTTGCGGAAGCTTCTTAGTTTGGAGAATGAATGAATTTTTTTATAACATCGACTTTTTAGGAATCATTTCGTATACTTTACTTTGGTTAGCCGCCATTATTACCCTCATAACGGGGTTTCAATATATTATGAGCGTGATCATGTTTTTTAAAAAAAGTAATGAGAATTTGTAATGGTTATAAAGTATTTTTCGTGGATAAAAGAACATATTGGTAAATCTGAAGAAAGAATAGAACTTCCAGTTAATGTATCAACTATAGAAGAATTGATGTTATATCTAGAAAACTTGAATGATAAATATAAGTTAGCATTCAAAAAAAAAGATCTTATCAAAATTGCAATCAATAAATCTTATTCGTCTATTGATGACAAAATAAATAACAATGATGAGATAGCATTTTTCCCACCAGTTACTGGTGGATAAATGAATAAAAAATTTCCCAAAGTTTATATAAAAATTCAGTATGAAGACTTTGATGTTTCAAAAGAGACCCAAAAACTTCATCACAATCTAACTGGTGCAATAGTTAACTTTGTAGGTTTAGTTAGAGGTCATAATGAAAATGATAGTGAGCAAATAAGCTCAATGACACTTGAACATTATCCTGGAATGACGGAAGCTGAAATAGATAAAATTGTTCAAAAAAGTATTAAAAAATGGGATCTTACAGGTATTACGGTAATTCATAGAGTAGGTAAACTATTTGTCTCTGATCAAATTGTTTTTGTAGGGGTATCGTCAATGCATAGGCAAAATGCTTTTGATGCATGTAATTTTATTATGGATTGGTTAAAAACTAAAGCACCATTTTGGAAGGTTGAGGAGAACAATAATCATAGAAGCTGGGTTTCATCCAGACAATCTGATCAGGAAGCAACTAAAAAATGGGAAAGTTAAATTTCTCTTAATGATTATTAACTAACTCAGAATAAGCTCTTGTTAGTTTAAAACAGATATCTCCAGGTTTGAACTTATAGTCTCCAATTGATTGAACGGGTGTAACCTCTGCTGCTGTTCCTGTTAAAAAACATTCTTCTGCATCAGCCATTTCTTCAGGCATTATTTTTCTTTCAACAATGTCAACACCATGATCTTTAGCAATTTTCATAACAGTCCTTCTTGTTATTCCATCAAGAAAACAATCGGCTAAAGGAGTATGGAGTTTGCCATCAGGCATTTTAAAAAATATATTTGCACCAGTTGCTTCTGCAATCTGACCTCTATAATCAAGCATAAGGGCATCACTATACCCTTTCGCTTCTGCCTCATGCTTAGAAAGTGTACAGATCATATAAAGCCCTGCTGCTTTAGCGTGTACTGGTCCACATTCAGGACTAGGCCTTCTCCATTTAGCAATATCGAGTTTAATCCCTTGCATTTTTTGATCAGGATCAAAATAACTTGGCCATTCCCAAACAGCAATTGCTACATTAATTTTTGTAGACTGAGCAGATACAGCCATCATCTCACTCCCCCTCCAAACAACGGGCCTTACATAAGCGTCTGAAAGAGAGTTTTTTTTCAAAAGAGTGTTTTTTGCTTCTAATATTTCTTTTTGTGAGAATGGTATTTGCATATCAAGTGACTTAGCTGAATAAAACAATCTCTCAGTATGTTTTTCACTCTCAAAGATTTTGCCATTATAGGCTCTTTCACCTTCAAAAACACAACTTGCATAATGTAATCCATGATTTAACACATGAACTCCAGCATCTTTCCAATCTACATAATCACCGTTGTGCCAAACGTACCCATCACGGTTATCGAATGATAAGCTAACCAATAAGTTTTCCTCCAATATTTTTATATATTTTATAATCCACATTATTATTAAATAATCAAATACTAAGAAATAAGTTTTGTATTTAATAAAGTAATTTAGTAATTTGATATTTATAAAATTTAATTAATGATTAACATTTTAACTAGGGTAAATGCCTTATATTTACTAAATGAATAATTTAGACCTTAAAAAATTTAACTTTCATCTTCTGATCATTGATGATGATCAAAAAATTAGATTATTGTTAAAAAAATTTTTAGAAAATAATGGATTTAGAGTTTCTGATGCTGAAAACACAGATGAAGCAAAAAAAATCATGGAAAGCTTAATCTTTGATTTGCTGGTAGTTGATATTATGATGCCAGGACAAAATGGTTTAGATTTCTTAAAAGAAATAAGGCAAACAAGTGAAATCCCAATACTTATGCTAACTGCAATGTCAGATCCAGAAGATAGGCTTGATGGCCTTGAAATTGGCGCTGATGATTATATGACAAAACCATTTGAACCAAGAGAGCTTTTACTTAGAATACAAAATATTCTAAAAAGATTTACATCCAATGCTATTGAAAGAGCTAATAATGATGAAACTAATTTTGGTCCTTTTTCTTTTAATTTAAAATCTTCTAACTTGTATAAAAATAAAATTCCTGTCCATTTAACAACATCCGAACAAAAATTGTTGAACTGTTTTTGCAAGGCACCTAATAAACCTTTTTCAAGAGAAGATATTAAAAATGAACTTGGAGGAAATATAGAAAATAGATCAATTGACGTGGCTATTGCAAGAATAAGACGCAAAATAGAAATTGATCAGAGATATCCAATATATTTGCAAACTGTTAGAGGTATAGGTTGGATGCTACAAACGCATAGTGAAAAGATTAATCAATATAATTTATAAAGAAGTATAAAGCATGAGATTAAGAGACATAACGCCCAAAAGTCTTTTTGGAAGAATGTTAGCAATAATACTCGTGCCAATAATCCTTGTTCAAATTATATCTGTATCAATATTTTATGAAAGACATTGGGACTGGGTATCCAGACACATGTCAAAGAATTTGGCAAAAGATTTAGGATTATTAATTGATGAACTTGGGAATGAACCTTCTAAGGACCAAAGAGCATTGTCAGCAATTAGAGCAAGACAATATTTTGATATAATATTTTATTGGTTAGAAGGAGGGATCTTACAACCTAATCAAATAATTGAACCTCAATTTAAAAACTTTCGAAATTCCTTACAAGCCAGAATTAAAGAGCCTTTCTATCTTTCAACAATAGAGAATTCTAGACAGTTTTACGTGGATATACAATTAGGTAACGGAATAGTTAGAATGAATATAGATAATAAAAGGTTATTCGTTCCTACTGGTATAACTTTTATTATGTGGTCTATTGGTGCTTCGGTAATACTTTTCTCTATTGCAATCATATTTTTAAGAGGTCAAGTTAGGCCTATATTAAGATTAGCAAATGCTGCTAGGCAAATTGGCTTTGGAAGAGATGTAGATAGTTTTAGTATAGAAGGAGCTACTGAAATTAGAATTGCTGGAAGAGCTTTTCAAGCAATGAGACATAGAATAAACAAACAAATTTCTGAAAGAACCTCACTCTTAGCAGGTGTTAGCCATGATTTAAAAACTCCATTAACAAGAATGAGGTTACAACTTGCCGTTATAGAAATAGAAGATGATACTAAAATTGAATTTGAAAAGGAATTATTAGAACTAGAAGAAATGATCGATGGTTATTTAGAGTTTGCGAGGGATGATAGAGAAGAACAAATGGTTGATGCAAGTCTTTTCAAATTATTACAGCAAGCATCAATAACATCAGATCCAAGTGGTGATAAAATAAATATACTTCCACCAAATGATAATATTCCTATTTTCCCTATTCAGGTACAATCAATCAGAAGAGCATTAACAAACCTATTAACCAATGCGATAAGATACGCAGGTAAAGCAACAGCTCAGATACAAATATTTGATGATCACAGCGAGATAATAATTGATGACAATGGGCCAGGCATACCTAGAGACAAAAGAGCAGAAGTTATATTGCCATTCACTAGATTAGAAAATTCAAGAAATAGTAAAACAGGAGGTACAGGACTTGGATTATCAATAGCAAAAAATTCTGCTTTGAATCATGGTGGGGAATTAATACTCGAAGACAGCCCACTTGGAGGGTTGAGAGTGCGTTTGCTTCTTCCTTTATGACTCTTTTTTTAAAAACCCTATCAAAAATCCAAAATCTTCAATTTCAGTAAGATGTTTATCAATAAACCTAACAGTAGTATCAACATCCTGGGCTTCATCTTCTAGAAATTTTTCAAGTCCTTTTATGAAAACAAAATTTAAAGCTACAGATTTAATATTCTGCAAAAAACAATTCTGATTTTCTTCTACTAATTTCAATAGATTAATCATAAAAGAATAATTTTCTTTTAAAAGTTTAAAAAAAATATTTATTCTCTTATCTAAATCGTGGCTTAGGATTTGTATAGCAGTCTTGTTTTTTAAAAATTTTTCAAATCTTAATGTAATACCTTCTAAAATTTTATCGTAAATAGTTGAAACATCATCATCTTGAATTTCATTTTTAAGTTCCTCCAAGACTTCACTATCAACCTTTAAAATGAAAAGTTTTAAAAAGAAAAAATCTTCATTGAAATTGGTAGGTATAATTTTTTTTGCTTTTTCATAAGAGATTTTACTAGCTGCACATAATTCATCTAAAGTAATATTGTGTGTAGATGTTTTACTTAGAACTGAAAAATATGTTTCACATAATTTTAACTCTATTTCTTTATCATTTAATTCCATAACATTTTTAACCACTTTTATTTAAAGCTAGAGCTCTTTTTTTTGCATTTTTAATAGTGGAGTTCAATAATGGATACAATCCAATTTCCATAGATTCAAGAATTTCAAGTCCCGCTTCAGTCGTCCCACCAGGGCTAGTTACATTTTTTTTAAGTTTTTCAGGGTCTATATTTGATACTTCAAGAAGTCTAGATGAACCTATTAGAGTTTCTAGTGCTAAAGTCCTAGCATCTTGCTCTTGTAATCCATTTTCTTTACCAATTTTAGACAAAACTTCTACCAAGTAAAATATATAAGCTGGACCTGAACCAGAAATTGCAGTTACAACATCCATTAAATCTTCTGAAGAAAGATAAATTACTTTTCCAAAAGCCCTTAGTAAGTCATTGGTATTTTCAACATCATTCTCTGAAAGATTATTTGTTTTACTATATGCAGTAATCCCAAATCCGATAGACGCAGGTAAATTTGGCATCGTTCTTACCATCTTTATATTTCTACCAATTTGGGATTGAAACCAAGAAAGTGATAAACCTGCTGCAATAGAAATGAAAAGAATATTGTTAATATTAAATTTAAAAAAAGAGTCAATTGTTTCTTTCATTTGTTGTGGTTTTACAGCTAAAAAAAAGATGTCACCACTCTTAATCTCAACTAATTCATTTAACTTATTTATATTTTCAAAGGCTTTAAAACCATCATCACCAGCCACTTTTCTTAAAGAGGAAACTTTTTCAATTACAAAAAAGTTAAAATTTAATTTTTTTAACATCCACCCTTTTGCAATTGATGAACCCATTTTTCCATATCCAAAAAGGATGATATTCTTCATAATTTTTATTACCTTATTTTATCCAATCTCTACTATGTATGTTTAAGCATTTCCTTCAATATTTAAAAACAAAAGCTCAAAAGCATTTTCTTTCATTCTTTCTCCATATATCAAATTATGAATAGCCAAAGAAAATTTATGAAACAACTGATTTGTTTGAGATAAATTATAATCACAAAAATATATTAAACAGTTTTTAGTAGGTTTTTTTTCTGAAAAAGTTTGAATAGTTTTAAATTTAATTTTTTTATCTAAAAAATCATAAAAAAAATAACCGTTTTGAGAAATTTTATTAATATAATTTATTATTTCATACAAATCATAGGTTTTGTTTTCTGGTAATTGAAAATCTAAAATATAAACAAAATTGATTAATTTATCACTCACATTTAATTTCAAATAATAATCAGCTATTTCACCTTTAAAGCAGAAATCATAGTTATGCATATTACTTCGATTTTGAAACCAACTATATTTTAAAAAAATATTACTAATGTCTTCGGAAAAGATTATACTTTTTAAATTTTGAGTCATTTTACAACATATAGTACAATAAATAGATATTTTAAATACTTTATACTATATATTGTTGTACTTAAACTAATACTTACTTACTAGTTTTTGTTTTTTTTCTTTCTAATTTTGCTTTTAAAAGATTGAATTCAGCATTTAATTTTTCATGCCTATCAAGCAAGGCTTCAAAATCTTCTCTACTTACAATACCTTGAGTATTTATAAATTTCTCAAACCTACTTTTTATTATATTATCAATCTCATTTTTTAGATCTGAGAACGTCGATAAAGCACCATTAATAATAGACGCCGTATCTTTTAAAAAAAAATTGTTTCTTTTCATTTATATTCCTCTAATGGATTTCGACTTATATTAAGGTATAATTAATAGTAAAATATGTATATCTTAAATTATTTAAATAAATTAAACAATATAGTAACCAATGCTCGAATTTCCAAATATTAATCCGGTAGCTGTAGACCTAGGCATAATTAAAATACGATGGTATGCATTATCATATATTGTCGGCATCCTTCTAAGTTGGTTTTTAATTTTAAAAATAATAAAGATAAAAAAAATTGATCTTAATTCCAAAGAAATAAGTGACTTAGTTAGCAATTGTATGATTGGAATAATAATTGGTGGTCGGTTAGGGTATGTGTTTTTCTATAATCCAGAGTATTATTCTAATAATTTATTAGAAATTTTTAAAATTTGGAACGGTGGTATGTCTTTCCATGGTGGGTTTATTGGAGTAATTTTTGCCGTTATTTACTCAAGTAAATTATTTAAAATACCTATTCTTACTTTTGCAGACTTAATTGCTATAGTTGCTCCTGTAGGTTTGTTTTTTGGTCGTTTAGCGAATTTCATCAATGGAGAACTTTTTGGAAGAACAACAAATCACTCCTTTGGTATTATTTTTCCAAATGGTGGTGATCTACCAAGACACCCTAGTCAACTTTATGAAGCTTTTTTCGAAGGAATAGTCCTATTTATTATTTTATGGGTCATGATGTATATATTTGACCTCTTAAAAAAACCAGGAATAATATCAAGTTTATTTATATTGTTATATGGTTTATTTCGTTTTTTTATAGAATTTTTTAGAGAACCTGATCAACATATTGGACTATTGTATTTTGAGTTTTCAATGGGACAGATTTTATCTCTTCCTATGATTTTAATAGGTTTGTATTTTTCAATTATTTTCTACAATAAAGGTAAATATTAAAAATTGAGATTTGTTATGTTTATTAAAGATTTTTTATGGCTATAGATAGACTATTACACAAGCTTTTAGACCAAGATTGTCTCAAATACGGTTTTTTTACAAGAAATGGGGGGGTATCTGAGAGCCCTTTTAACTCACTAAATTGTAGTTTAAGAGTTAATGATAAATTAAATAATGTCCAAGAAAATTTGAGATTAATTAGCGAAGAGCTTAAATTAGATAAAATAATTAAATTAAACCAGATACACTCATCAGATGTCCATACTGTTATCCACCCAGACGATTATAGTAAATTGATACATGCAGATGGATTAGTAACTAATTTAAAAGGAATTGGCTTGTCAATACTAGGAGCAGATTGTGCTCCTATTTTATTTTATGACAAAGTGTCTAAAACTATCGGAGCTTGTCATGCGGGCTGGCGAGGAGCAATAAATAATATTGTTGAAGCTACAATTTTATCTATGGAAAATATTGGAGCTAACAGAAAAAATATTATAAGTATTATTGGTCCTACAATACAAAGAAATTCATACATAGTAAAAGATGATGTTGCAAAAATTGTAAAGAAAACTCCTTTTTACCAGATCAATAATTCTGTTTTATTTTCGATTTCAAAAAATGAATATTTCTTTGATCTCCCTTTGCTCTTAAAAGAAAGTCTTAAACATGCAAAGGTAGAAGAAATTGGTGATATAAACATTGATACATACCAATCTTCTCATTTATTCTTTAGTCACAGGAGAACTTTTCATGAAAGGCTATCTTCACCACCTTCAACGGGACGACAAATTTCAGTTATAGGAATGCTAAAAGAGTAGTCAAATGCCTCATCTAATTATTTTTTTTATAGTTATAATTTTAGGAATGTTTATTTTAATTTTTATTTAAAATAAGATTATTTTTTCAAATTTATCTTGCTAAAAGTTAAACAAGACTGCTATTAAATATTTTTAAATCTTAGGGTAAAAATTATGAAAATACTCGCATGCAATTCTAATGTTGATCTTGCAAAAAGTATTTCTAAAAACCTAAATTCACAACTCATTAAAGCTGAAGTTAAAAGATTTTCTGATATGGAAGTTTTTGTTGAAGTTCAGGAAAATGTTAGAGGCGAGGATATGTTTGTTATTCAGTCAACATCTTATCCTGCCAATGATAATCTTATGGAACTTCTAGTTTCCTTAGATGCTCTAAGAAGAGCTAGTGCCAGAAGAATTACAGCTGTGATTCCTTATTATGGATATGCTAGACAAGACAGAAAATCAGGACCCAGAACCCCTATATCCGCAAAGTTAGTGGCTAACTTAATAACCAAAGCTGGTGCTGACAGAATCCTAACAATGGATCTCCATGCAGGCCAGATACAAGGTTTTTTTGATATACCCACAGATAACTTATTTGCTGCTCCAGTTTTTGTTAAAGATATTGAAGAAAAATATGAAGGGAAACCATTAGTGATTGTTTCTCCAGATGTAGGTGGAGTTGTTAGAGCAAGAGCAATAGCAAGACGAATTAATGCAAACTTAGCAATAATAGATAAAAGGAGAGAAAAAGCGGGATCTTCTGAAGTTATGAATATTATAGGAGATGTTAAAAATCATCATTGTATAATTGTAGACGATATAATAGATTCAGGTGGTACTATTTGTAATGCAGCACAAGCATTAATAGATGTTGGTGCTTTAAGCGTCGATTCCTATGTAACACATGGCGTATTATCGGGTTCAGCCGTAACTAATATTAGCAACTCCCCTTTGAACTCTCTAGTAACAACAGATTCTATAAAAGCAACTGAAGCTGTAAAAATGACAAGTAATATTAGGCAAATTTCAATTGCACCAATTATAGGTGAAGCCATACGTCGTGTTCATATGGAACAATCTGTTTCAAGTCTTTTTGAATAAATTTTATATTATTTTCTTTATATTTTTTAATTATGAGGTTATGTATTCTTTATTCTTTTGCACCCCTGGAGGCAAAGATTATTACAAGGAGAATATTTAATGGAAACTATTGAATTTAAAGCAGAAGCTCGTAGTCAGGTTGGTAAGGGGTCTGCCAGAGCTGCTAGACGTGCAGGTTTAGTACCTGCAGTGATTTATGGGAACAAACAACCTGCAGTACCTATTACTATCAATGCAAACAAATGGCGGCAATTAATGAACAAGCCAGGCATTTTTAGTCAACTTATGAATATTGAAGTTAACAGTGAAAAATATTTTGTATTACCACGTGATATTCAACAACACCCTGTTTCAGAAGAGGCAGAACACGTAGATTTTTTAAGGGTTACTAATAATGCTACTGTTGCAGTTGGTATTAACGTTGAATTTATTAACGAGGATAAGTGTACAGGATTAAAACTAGGTGGCGTACTGAACGTGGTTAGAGCACAAGTGGAACTAAATTGCCCTGCAATTTCAATACCTGAAAAACTTACCGTTGATTTAGAAGGTCTAAATGTAGGTCATACTATTCATATTAGTGCAATAAAGCTTCCTGAAGGATGTACACCAACAATCACAGATAGAGACTTCACAGTAGCTACTATCGCTGCTCCTAGAGGTGGATTAGGTGACAGCGAAGAGGAAGATTCAACTGAAGAAGAAACAGAAGATAAAGAAGAAAATAAGAGTGATAGTTAGTAATAACTATCACAAAAAAATATTTTAGCTTTCAAAATGTTTCTAATTGTTGGCCTTGGTAATCCAGGAAAATCTTATATAAATAATAGACATAATGTAGGGTATAAAGTTATTGATACACTAAGTGACTTATATCATTCGTCAGTGTTTTCAAAAAAATTTAAATCTGAGTTTTTAAAATTAGAAGTTAATAAAAATATAATATTTTTGCAAAAACCTACAACTTATATGAATAACTCTGGTCTTGCCGTAAAGGAAATTAAAGATTTTTATAATATACCGCTTAGTAAAATATATGTAATTCATGATGAAATTGACCTTGACCAAGGAAGAATAAAAGTAAAGGTTGGTGGAGGACATAATGGTCATAATGGTTTGAAGAGTATAGATCAATTTATTGGTAAAGATTATAATAGAATAAGAGTTGGAATATCCAGACCTTCAAAACTTTACGAAAATAAAATTGAAGAGAATATTTCTGGATGGGTTTTATCAGATTTCACCTCTAACGATAAAATTAGTTGGCTTAATGCAACATTAAAAAAATTAAGTAATGAAATTAATCTATTAATAACAAATGAAACAGAAAAATTGAATTTTAACTAAGGAAATTCTTATGGGATTTAAATGTGGAATAGTTGGTTTACCAAATGTAGGTAAATCTACATTGTTCAATGCTCTAACAGAAACAGCAACAGCAGAAGCTGCAAATTATCCATTTTGTACAATTGAGCCTAATACCGGCATTGTAGCTGTACCAGACAAAAGATTAAAAAAATTATCTGAGTTAGCTAATTCTCAAAAAGTAATTCCTGCACAAATGCAATTTGTAGATATTGCAGGTCTAGTTAGCGGTGCTAGTAAAGGAGAAGGTTTAGGAAATAAATTTCTATCACATATTCGTGAAGTTGATGCTATTATTCATGTTCTAAGATGTTTTGAAGATACTGAAATAACTCATGTAGAAAATACTATTGATCCTTTAAGAGACTCAGAAATAATTGAAACAGAGCTTATGTTAGCCGACTTAGATAGCTTAGACAAACAAATACAAAATCTTTCTAAAAAAGCCAAATCGAATGACCCAGATGCCAAAAAAGATTTGGCATTAATGCAAAATTTACATGTTTTATTATCAGATGGTAAACCTATTAGATCAGCTGACTTTGATAAAGATAAGTTAAAAAAAATTAAAACATTTAACCTCTTAACATCAAAACCAGTTTTATATGTATGTAATGTTAGTGAAGAAGACGCTGTCTTAGGTAATAAATTTAGCAAAATAATTTTTGATAAAGCAATTCAAGAAAATTGTGTAAGCGTAATTATTTCAGGGGCTATTGAATCTGAAATTGCATTATTAAATGATGAAGAAAAAAATGAATTTCTTGCAGATCTTAACCTCAAGGAATCCGGTTTAAATAGACTAATAAGAAAAGGTTTTGATTTACTTGGTTTACTAACATTTTTTACAATTGGACCAAAAGAAGCAAGAGCATGGACATTGAAAAAAGATTCAACTGCTCCTGAAGCAGCAGGTGCCATACATACAGATTTTCAAAAAGGTTTCATCAGAGCTGAGACCATTTCTTATGATGACTATTTAAATTATAAGAGTGAGCAAGCAGTCAAGGATTCTGGTAGAATGAGAGTTGAAGGTTCTGACTATATAGTACAAGATGGAGATATTTTTCATTTTAGATTCAATGTTTAGATGGAGGCAAAATGAGTGAATTTTTAGAACTTAAATCGATAGATGACCATAAATTTTCTGCTTATCTTTCCCAACCAATAGATAAACCAATAGGTGGCCTTGTAATTTTACAAGAAATTTTTGGCGTTAATACTCATATACAAGAAATAACTAATTTTTTTTCTGATAAAGGTTATTTAACTGTTGCTCCATCCTTATTTGATAGAAGTGAACGAAATGTCGCTCTTGGTTATGATGAAGATAGTATTAGCAAGGGCAGAAATTTAAAGAGTTTATGTGATAAGAATGCGCTTAAAGATATAGATGCAGCAATTTCTCTAGTTTCTTCTGCTGGCAAGGTAGGTGTTATAGGTTATTGTTGGGGAGGATCACTGTCATGGCGTATTGCTTGTAAAAACACTAATTTATCAGCAGCTGTTTGTTACTATGGGGGTGATATACCTAATCTAAAAGAACTGAAACCTAAATGTAATGTAATGACTCATTTTGGAGAGTTAGATCAAGGAATACCTATAGCTAATGTTAGAATTTTTAAAGAAGCAAACCCAGAAGTTCTTACATATACTTACCCTGCCGACCATGGATTTAATTGTAATCACAGAAGACAATATAATGAGGTAAGCTCGAAAGTTGCACTAGATAGAACGCTTAAGTTTTTGAAAAAAAATCTCTCTTAATTATTTATTTTTTATTGGGGCCCATATTTGTTTCATTGCGAAATATGATAACAAAGTAAGCAGTAATAAAAATAAAATAACAGAAATGCCTAGTCTTTTCCTATCTTCCATTTCTGGTTCAGATGCCCAAGCAAGAAAGGCTGTAACATCTTTTGCCATTTGTTCAGGAGTTGCTTTAGTACCATCAGCATATTCAACTCCATCATCGTAAAGAGGTTGAGGCATTCCAATTAAATTTCCAGAATAATATTTATTATAATACATTCCATCTGGAACTTTTTTTTCTGCAGGTGCATCCACATATCCAGTCAAGAGTGCATGTAAATAATTCGCACCATCAGGTCGTGCCTTTACAATCAAGGATAAATCTGGAGGATAAGCACCTCCATTAGCTGCTCTTGCTGCCTTGTCATTTGGGTAAGGTGATACAAATCTATCACTAGGTCTAGCTGGTCTCTCAACAATCTCACCCTCATCATTAATGGTGTTAACGTTATTCTCTGATGCAAAAGCTTTTATTTCATCATCATTGTATCCAATTGCTTTTAGATTTCTGTAAGCCAACAACCTTAACCCATGACATCCTGAACATACTTCTTTATATACTTGAAGGCCTCTTTGTTGCGATGCACGATCAAAAGTGCCAGTTATACCCGAAAAAGACCATTTTTGTTTTGGATAATCTATTTTTTCACCAGCCGAAAACGCAACAAAAGGAGTTAATAAAAAAACTATCAATAAAAATAATTTATAACTTATACTAGGAAATGATTTTAAGAATCGAATTAACATCTATTTCTTCTCCCTAGCCGCAAATGCTGAGGCTGTCGACCCTCCACTTAAAACAGGTTCTGATATAGAAATTGGTAAAGGTTTAGTTTTTTCAATGTAAGGAAGTAAAGGAAACAAAACTAAGAAATGGAAAAAATAATATGCCGTGGCTATTCTAGATAGCGTTACATAAATACCCTCTGCAGGCATAGCTCCTAAATAACCTAATAAAATACAATCTAGTAAAAGTATCCAGAAGAATATTTTAAATATTGGCCTGAATTGTGATGACCTTACTGGTGATCTATCTAGCCATGGCAAAACAAATAAAACGGCAATTGCACCAAACATAAAAAGCACTCCGCCAAGCTTATCAGGAATTGCTCTTAAAATAGCGTAAAAAGGTAGAAAATACCACTCAGGTACAATATGAGCAGGAGTAACCATTGGGTTAGCTTCAATATAGTTATCTGGATGCCCCATGAAATTAGGAAAGAAAAATACAGCTGCTGCAAAAAGTGATAAAAATACACTTAATCCAAACAAATCTTTAATCGTATAATAAGGGCTAAATGGAATGGTATCTTGAGTTCCTTTTACATCAATTCCAATTGGATTGTTTGAACCAAATCGATGTAGCGCGACCAAGTGAAGAATTACAACACCAACTATTACAAAAGGTAAAACAAAATGAAGCGAAAAAAATCTATTTAAAGTTGAGTTATCAACAGAAAATCCTCCCCATAACCATGTGACTATGCTTTCGCCAACAACCGGGATAGCTGAAAACAAGTTAGTAATAACAGTCGCACCCCAAAAACTCATTTGACCCCATGGTAAAACGTATCCCATAAAAGCAGTTGCCATCATTAGTAGTAATATTAAAACCCCTAATATCCACAGCAATTCTCGTGGTGCTTTATATGATCCATAATACAATCCTCTAAAAATATGTATGTAAACAACAATAAAGAAAAAGCTTGCTCCATTCATATGAATATATCTTATGAGCCAACCATGGTTAACGTCCCTCATAATTCTTTCTACAGAATCGAATGCATAATCTACATGAGCTGTATAATTCATAGACAAAACAATTCCAGTTACAATCATAGTTACTAAAGCAAAACCAGCTAAAGAACCGAAGTTCCAAAAATAGTTTAAGTTTTTGGGTGTTGGGTAATGATTTAACTCATGATCCATAAATGAGAAAACAGGTAATCGGTGATCAATCCATTTTACTACTGGGTTTTTAAATTTAGACTTTGACAACTATAACTCCTAAAATAAAATTTAACCGATTTTGATAATATTATCTGACAAGAACTCATATGAAGGAACCTCTAGGTTAGTTGGTGCCGGTCCTTTTCTAATTCTGCCAGAATGATCATAGTGAGATCCATGACAAGGACAGAACCATCCACCATACTGTCCTTTTACATCACCAGACTTTTGACCAAGTGGCACACAGCCCAGGTGAGTGCAAACGCCAACTAAAACAATAAATTTTTCGTTAGCAACCCTTTCTTCATCAGTTTCAGGATGTCTCATATCATCTAAAGAAACTTCTTTAGCTAGCTTGATTTCCTCAGGCGTTCTGTGACGTACAAATACAGGCTTACCTCTCCAGGTTACTGTTATAGATTGACCTTCTTCAAGCGAGGATAAATCTACCTCTGTTGACGCTAACGCTAAAGTATCAGCTGCTGGATTCATTTGATCAATCAAGGGCCAAGCAACTGAAGCCGCACCAATACCTGCCATAGCATAGGTTGATACAATCAAAAAATCTCTTTTGCCCTCATTTTTACTACTTTGTGAATTTGATTTTGTAGACATGAATATTCCTGTAGAATGTTATAATTTATATAAACATTCTTTCAAAAAAATTCTAGTCTTTTTCTACTATAAATATATTTTTTTAAAAATTATATGAATGACTAAATAGTTTTAATTTTTATAATATTTATTATTATTACCAACTTACATTTGGAGGCAAACTCATTAGAACTGCTTCAGTATTTCCACCGGTTTTCAACCCAAATATTGTACCTCTATCATATAAAAGATTAAACTCAACGTACCTTCCTCTTTTTATTAACTGAGCTTGTCTGTCTTGAGCATTAAAATTAGTTTCAAAACGGTTTTTTATAATTTGAGAATATGATGACAAAAAGGCTTTGCCGACATCCTTAATAAAAGCAAAATCTTCATCCCAATTATCATTATACAAATAGTCAAAAAAAATGCCACCAACACCCCTCGCTTCATCTCTGTGAGGCAAATAAAAATATTCATCACACCATTTTTTAAACTGAGGGTAATATGATTGATGATATTTATCACAAGCATCTTTAAAGCTCTTGTGGAATAATTCTTTTGATTCTGTATCTTCAAAAATAGGTGTGAGATCTCCACCACCACCAAACCACATTTTTTGATTTTTTCCTTCACCAGTTATAAGAAACCGTGTGTTCATATGAGCAGCAGGAACGTATGGATTAAACATATGAGATACAACAGAGATGCCTGAAGCCCAAAACTTCCCATCTTCTTCAGCGCCTGGTATTTGCCCTCTAAACTCTTCTGAAAACTCCCCATAAACTGTAGAAATATTGACACCTACTTTCTCAAAAACATTACCCTTCATGATAGAAATAACACCACCACCACCACCCTCTCTTTCCCATTCTTTTCTTGAAAAGGATATGTTATTATCTTTTGTGGGTGTATTTTCAATTATTTCAAATGATTTACATATTTCATCTCTAAGATGAACAAACCATCTTGTTGCCTCTTTTTTTTTAGAATTTATTTTTTCTGATGTATTGATAGATTTTTGTTTCTTCAATTTCTTGAGCATTTCTAATTTAACATTCATATCTAGTTATTTCTTCCAAGTAAGTTACTGGCAAAATTTAAAAGAGCCTGTTTTGAAAATTTGAAATTATGTTTAACCCAGAATTCTTCTGATTTATACAATAAATCATTTTGCTCTGAAATCCCAAGATTAGGTTCCATAAATTTTATTTCTTCTCTTTTTAATGGAAATGAAGGCCATGCTAAATCAACAAAATTTAATTTATCAAGGATTTCAATAGGCAAAATGTGAAACAAAGCTAATTTATACCAATTGAAAGGTATTCTATCATTTTTAAAAAGAGATTTATTTCTAAAGTTTAAGTTAACCCTACAATCCCAAATTAATTGTAAGACTTTAATTTCTTTTTCCTTAGAAGATATTTTTTTTAAATACTTTTGGTCTATTAAAATATCATGGTTATGAATTTGTTTTATAAAATTTAAATACTTTATTTTCTGTTTACTTAATTCAAATCTATTAGCAATAATTTCAATTTTCTGGATATTATATAAATGAGGTATTAACACACAAATTAAATCAAGCTTTTCATCTTGAATTATATCTATTACCAATGACTTAATATGCTTAATTTGACAAAAGCTATTAATTTTAAAGCCAGGGTGGATTTTTATTTCAGGAGTATTTTTAATATCAACAAATATATATTTATCTAGTTCTAAATCCTTCATTTTCGATAAAGAAAGATCAAAATTTTTCTCTAAAAGAATCTTTAAAAACTCATCTTTAACTCGTTTATTAGATAATATTTTTATATTATTAACTAGTTTAATAACTTCATTATATGATCTTTGTAGATTATTAAATTTAGAGAATGTTCCAAAAAAACGACAATACCTAAAAATTCTTAGATAATCTTCTTTAAGCCTTTCTATAGGACTCCCAATAAATTTTAGGTTTTTATCAATAATATCCTGATAACCATTATAGGGATCTATTAAATTTCCTTCATAATCTAAATATAAAGCGTTAATTGTAAAATCTCTTCTTTTTGCATCAATATAAACTGAATCTACAAAATTAACATCCGCTGATCTTCCATAAGTTTTTAAGTCATTCCTTAAACTCGTTATTTGAAATTCATCATTATCGAGGAAAACTGAAATTGTGTGGTATTTTATGTTTTTCTGATTAACTCTAATTTTATTTTTATTAATTTTTTCTATAAATGAGTTAATTTCAGTATTGATCACAAAATCTATGTCACTGATTGGCTGTTTTAATAAATAATCTCTAATTGCTCCTCCAACAATCCATATTTTTACATCAAGACTACTTGCAATGTTAAAAATTTTTTTAACATTTTTCTTTTGAAGAAAAAAATTGATTATTTCTTGATGTATAATAAAAGAGCCTTCTTCATTTTATTTTGAAAAATTGCCGTCTCTAACCTTGCCATCTATAATTGATGGGGGGGTATACGAATAACTTGGATCAAAGGCATTTGATTCAAGGTACAAAAAACCAAAGAGAATAAATATACAAAAGCCTATTACGCTTGTTAACGATGCAAAAAATACTGAATTATTTACAGTCATTTTTCTTAAAATATATTTTGTTAAGAAAAAGAGAACAATAGAAAATATTATAGCTAAACATATAATTAGATATCGTCGCATGGTGGAAACTCCCTTAAGCCTAATCCTGCTGATATTGTTACTAAAACTCTAGCTGTCAATCCCCATATATTTTCGGTACCATATTTTATTTTCCAGGTCATAAACATACTGGAACCTACTGGAGGTTTATCTCTAATTTGATATTTAGGAGATAATAATAAGTTAGATTTAGCAAAAAAAAATTTTTCTACCTCATCACTATTTGGTTTTATCAATTTTTCTGGTTCAAATTGTGTTTTCATTATTCCCAAGTAAGGTGTTACGACATAACCTGTGCCAGTATAAAATTTTGGAAAATGACCGATTATTTCATATTTTGTTCTAGAAATATTAACTTCTTCTTCTGTCTCTCTTTGGGCTGTCTCTTCTAAATTTTTATCAATGTTTTCTCTTCTACCACCAGGGAAAGCTATCTGCCCTGCATGCTTTCTAAGATTATCTTTTCTTTTTATTATAAGTATTGAACTATCATTTTTTTTTTCATTATTTGTAAATAGTACCATAACGCTTGCTTCAGAATAAAAACCATTAGATCGATCCTTATCACCAGCATTTTTGACATTATTAATACAATTCATAAGATCTTTTTTTGTTATAGAATTGATCAATGGTTTACTCGAATTAATTATTTTTAAATTATAAATAATGTACTATCATAGTTATATTAATTATAAAGAAAACTCTATGTATATATACCTACCAATAGCTGAACAACCCATTCACTCATTAGTAATTTTAGGAGTTGGAACTTTCTTAGGACTAATAATGGGTTTAGTAGGTGTCGGAGGTGGTTTTTTATTAACACCAATTTTAATGTTCTTAGGAATACCACCTCCTGTAGCCGTTGCTTCTGTTGCCAATCAACTCGTTGCACCATCAGTTTCAGGTGTTTTATCTCATTGGAAAAGAAGTAATGTAGATTTTAAAATGGGTAGTGTCCTCTTAGTAGGAGGAGTTATAGGATCTTCTATTGGAGTAGTTATATTTAATTTTTTAGGTAAAATTGGTCAATTAGATTTTGTCATTAAATCATCTTATGTAATTTTTCTGAGTCTAATAGGTAGCTTAATGCTTTTAGAGTCCTTAAGGTTAATATTAAGAAAGCGAAAAGGAAAAGTTTCCCGAGGTAAATTACACCAACATAATTGGTTACATGGACTTCCATTCAAAACAAGATTTAGAAAATCAAAATTATACATATCAATCTTACTTCCAATATTAATTGGAATACTAGTTGGAATACTTGCTGCAATTATGGGTGTAGGAGGTGGATTTATTATTGTTCCTGCAATGATTTATCTTTTGGGTATGCCAACATCATTAGTTGTTGGAACTTCTTTATTTCAAATTATTTTTGTTGCCGCTAATACGACAATACTTCAAGCTTCACAAAACCAAACAGTAGATATTGTACTAGCGACAATACTTTTATTAGGTTCTGTCTTAGGTGTTCAAATTGGTGCAAAATTTACTAATGTTCTAAAAGGTGAGTATTTAAGATTAATTCTGTCTACAATTATCATTTTAGTAAGTCTTAAACTTTTATCAGATCTCATAACCGCGCCATCCGATCTTTTTTCTATTACAATAAACAGATAGGTTATTGTGATGAAAAATTTAAAATTTTATTTCCTGGCAATTATTTTTTCGATATCAATACCATTTGAAGGTAAAACTCTAAATGAGATTGTTGCGGACCTTTCACAGGGTAATGTTAAAATTTCTACCAATTTTTTAGGGGCCAAAATACTTTTATTTGGAGCTTATGACGGCAAACAAGGGGATGATATTATAATAGTTGTTACTGGTCCTAAAGGTTTAGTCACAATCCAAAAAAAAGAAAAAATATTTGGTATGTGGGTTAATACTAAGAAAGTAAACTATATCAACACCCCAAAGTATTTAAGCATTTCATCAAATAGACCTATAGATGAAATTTTAGAAAAAAGAACACAAAAATTATCACAAATTGGTCTAAACAACCTAAATATAAGAGTCCAACCCGGAACTAAAATTGATGATAATGTAGGTTGGAGAGAAGCATTAACAAGAAATATGATAAAATCTAACTTATGGAGTATTAATGAAAACTCTGTATCTTTGAACAAAAACGCCCTATTTAGATCATATTTAAATCTACCATCAAACGTCGTTGTAGGAGAATTTGAGGTAAAAATATTACATTACAGAAATGGTAGTCTTCTTTCCAAAGAGAAGAATACTATTAACGTTTCAAAATCTGGTTTTAGTGCAGAGATTTATAATATAGCAGAAAATTATTCTACTTTGTATGGAATCTTTGCCGTTTTATTAGCAGTATTAATTGGTTGGGGCACAAACTTAGTTTTTAGAAAATTTTAAGAGTGGATTTATGGTTAAAAAACACAGTGTTAATAATAAGAAGAAACTAAAAAAAAGTAATAGATTATTTTTAGTTGTTGCTGATGATTCTAAAGAATTGCATCAAGCAATATATTATGCAGCTAGAAGAGCTGCAACAGCCGGCGGAGAAATTGCTCTATTTAGATGCGTTGAGCCTATAGAAGGCCAATTGTGGGGTGGTGTTAGTGAAATTATGGAAGCAGAAACTGAGCAAGCAAGTAAAAAATTACTTCTGGAACTTAGTCAATATTGTGAAAAATTAGGAGCTCCCAAACCTAAAACATTTGTTAGAAAAGGTGTTGTTCATGAAGAATTATTCAATTTAATAAATACAGAGGAATCTATTAGAGTATTAGTTTTAGGAGTATCAATTGAACATGGGAACCCTGGCCCACTTATAAACTATATTATAAATAAAGGTAGTAATCTATGTAGGGTTCCAATTACTATAGTTCCAGGCAATTTGTCAGATGAACAAATCGACGCTTTAATTTAAAAAACTTGTTGATTTTAATCATTCAAACTTTATACGTAGATATAAATAAGAGAGAGTGTAATGTTTAAGAATTTTATAATTATTGTTTTAGGGGTAATGTGTGTAACTATGGTCAAACCAGTAAAAAAAGCTTCAGCAAATAATAGTAAATTTATTACTATTGAAACTTCACAAGGAAATGTTGTTATTGAAACACTCCCTAAAATTGCTCCTAATCATGTTAAAAGAATTAAAGAACTAGTAAAAACTGGTTTTTATGATGGAATTATTTTTCATAGAGTTATTGAGGGTTTTATGGCTCAAACTGGTGATCCAGATGGAAATGGAACTGGGGGATCAGGCCAAAATCTTAAGGCTGAGTTTTCTGACTATGAATATAAATATGGTACAGTTGGAATGGCTAGATCTATGAACCCTGACAGTGGTGATAGTCAATTTTTTATATGCTTTGATGGCTGTAGCCATCTTACTGGACAATATACTGTCTGGGGCCAAGTAACTTCCGGCATGGAAGCTGTTGAAAAGCTTGCAATAGGAGAACCACCAAGAAACCCAGATAAAATGATCTCTGTTAGATTAGGCAAGAAGTAATTATTATATTTCGACAACTCTTATAGAATTTGTTGAACCAGAAATACCAAACGGCATACCTGCGACTACTACTATACTGTTACCCTTTTCTGCTAAATTCTCTTTAATAATTATTTCTTTAGCTTCTTGTATTGCTGCTTCATATCCTTGGACCTTACTTAAATATGGGTATGCTCCCCATAAAAGTGATAATTTTCTTTTAACACTGATCTCAGGCGTCATCACTACTAACAACAAGTTAGGCCTCTCTCTTGCCATACGGTAGGCTGTATTTCCTGATGCAGTAAAAGCGACTACAGCCTTTGCATTCACTGATTCTGCAAGGCTAACAGCTGAACGCGAAACTGCATTATAGACGAAGTTTTCTGACATAAGGTGCTGAGGACCATCGACTGGATGTTCTTGTATGTGTTTTTCAGCAGAAGATATAATTCTGTCCATTATATTAACTGTTTCAATGGGAAAGGAACCAACTGCAGTTTCTGCTGACAACATAACCGCATCTGCGCCGTCAAACACGGCCGTTGCAACGTCAGATGCTTCTGCCCTAGTTGGAGACGGTGATTCAATCATTGATTCTAACATTTGAGTTGCTACTATGACTGGCTTGCCAGCTTGTCTACATTTTATAATAATTTCTTTTTGAATTCCTGGAACTTTTTCAGGCGGTAATTCTACGCCAAGGTCACCCCTTGCTACCATTATACCGTCACAAGCACCAACTATCTCTGGTAATTCTTTTAATGCAGAAGGCTTTTCTATTTTTGCAATAATTAAAGCTTTATTTTTAATATGTTTTTTGACTTCTTGCACATCACTTAATTTTTGAACGAATGATAAAGCTATCCAATCAATTTCTTGGTGTAGAATAAACTTGAGGTCATCTAAGTCTTTTGCTGTTAAAGGATTTGTGTTTAAAACTACATCAGGTAAATTTATTCCCTTATTACTTTTAATTAAACCTCCTACAAGCACTTCTGTTTGTATTTTATCTCTGGAAACATCTTTAACTTCAAACTGAAGTTTTCCATCATCCATCAATATTTTTGATCCTACGGATAAACTTTCAAAAATTTCTTCATGAGATAAGTAAACCCTATTAAAATCTCCAATTTTAGGCTCTTTATCAAAAATAAAATTATTACCTTTTATAACTTTAATATCTTTTTTTACCTCTCCAATTCTAAATTTTGGCCCTTGAAGATCAGCAAGTATAGCTACGTTGGCATTCAACTCTTTTTCAGCACCACGAATATAAGTAATTCTTTTTAAATGATCTCCATGATTACCATGACTAAAATTTAAACGAAAAACGTTGACCCCTGCCTTTATCAAAGATTTAGTGCTCTCATAATCATCAGTTGCCGTTCCAACCGTAGCAACTATTTTAGTTGATCTGAAAAAATTCATACTACTCACTTATTATCCCTTAATAAAATATGTTTAAGTTATACATTAAATATTAAAAAAAGATTAAAATTATTTTTTAAATATTTAAAGTCGGCAAGCTATTTGCAAACTCTCTTTTGTAATAGGAGATTTATTAATGGCACAGATTGTACCCTTTCCACTTGATAAAGTTAGAAAGTCTAAAAAAGATAATATTTTTGAAGAAAAACATATTCTTCATATGATCAAAAATATCAGACAAAATTATCCTCCTTCACTTTGGAACACTGTGTATCAACTTACAAAGCATGGTCATATAGATGACCAGATCATAAACGAGATAGATAATAACCCTAAAAATTAGATATAATAAACTTACATCCAAATATTAATTTAATCTTTTTGTAAATAGATTTAAGATTGGATTATGAACAATAATACTAAATATCCAATTTTGTATAGCTTTAGAAGATGTCCATATGCAATAAGAACGCGTATGGTAATAAAATCAGCAAAGATCGTTGTAGAATTAAGAGAAATAAAATTAAAGGATAAACCCAAAGATTTTTTAGAAATTTCTCCTAAAGGTACTGTTCCTGTTCTTATAACTAATTCAGGACAAGTTTTAGAAGAGAGTTTGGATATTATTTATTGGGCATTACGAATTAATGACCCAAATAATTTATTATCAGAATACAATTTATCTAAAAAAAAATTTGATGAGCTTTTGAAAAAACTTGAAGACGAATTTAAACCTAATTTGGATAGATATAAATATCCAAACCGTTATTCAGATATTGATAAAAATTCATATAGAGATAAAAATTTAAATTACCTTTTAAATTTAGACAATTTGTTAAAGGCCAGTAAATATTTAAATTGTAACCATGCAAGCTTAATAGACTATTTGATTTTTCCATTTATCAGACAATTTAGGAATGTTGATGAGAATTGGTTTGATTGCTTAAACTTTCATTTTTTAAAAAAATGGTTATATGATTTAATGCAAAGTGAAGATTTTGAATCAATAATGAAAAAATATAATATCTGGAACTCTAATGACATTCCTTTTTATACCAATTTTAGTGATATTGAATTAACTTAGGAGAAATCTAATGGCAGAAGCATTCGTTTGTGAAGGGACAAGAACCCCAATTGGTAAGTTTGGGGGGGGCTTGTCATCTATTAGAACTGATGATCTTGCTGCAATTCCTCTTGTTTCTATTAAACAAAAGCTTCAAAAAAGTGACTGGGATAATTTAGAAGAAGTATTTTATGGGAATGCTAATCAGGCAGGTGAAGATAATAGAAATATAGCAAGAATGGCTCTTCTACTTGCAGATTTGCCTCACACAGTTCCTGGAATTACTCTTAATAGACTTTGCGCTTCAGGAATGGAAGCTATCTCTAGTGCATCAAGAATGATTAAATCTAAAGAAGCAGATTTTACCATCGCTGGTGGTGCAGAAAGTATGAGCAGGGCTCCTTTTGTTATGCCAAAAGCAAGCACAGCGTTTTCAAGAAATGCTGAAATATATGATACAACAATTGGATGGAGGTTTGTTAACCCCAAGATGAAATCTGCATATGGTATAGACTCAATGCCAGAAACAGCTGAAAACGTTGCTGAAAAATATCAAGTCAGTCGTGAAGATCAAGACAAAATGGCTTTAGCTAGCCAAGATAAAGCAGCTAGATCTATATCAAATGGAAGGCTTGCCAAAGAAATTACACCAGTAGAAATACCTCAAAGAAAAGGAAATAACATAATCATTGATAAAGATGAACATCCAAGAGGTACATCTATTGAAAAACTTGGCTCTCTTCCCACTCCATTCAAAAAAGATGGAACTGTGACTGCTGGAAATGCAAGTGGTGTTAATGATGGTGCAGCTGCTGTTGTTGTTGCGAGTGAGGAAGGAATCAAGAGAAATCATTTAACACCTATGGTAAGGATAGTATCGGCTGCCAGTTGTGGTGTTGAACCTGCATATATGGGAATTGGTCCCGTACCAGCATCCCTTAAAGCTTTGAAAATTGCTGGATTACAAATGGATGATATAGATATTATCGAAATAAATGAAGCATTTGCTGCTCAAGGATTAGCAAGCCTTCGATCATTAGGTGTAGCTGATGATGATGAGAGAGTTAATCCTAACGGGGGAGCTATTGCTCTTGGGCACCCATTAGGTATGTCTGGAACAAGATTGGTTTTAACAGCCGCTCAAGAATTAATTGAAAAAAATAAAAAATATGCGTTATGTACAATGTGTGTTGGAGTTGGTCAGGGAAGCTCGATAATATTAGAAAGGGTCTAATACAAATTTTAATTAGATTGGTAGGCCTGCCTATCTATAGATACAGAGCTAATATATACGAATACTCTAGAATTTTCATTTAAATTCAACTTCTGATAATTATACGTTGTTACTCTGGCTCTAATCTTCTGAGCCAACTCATTTGTTTTGGAATTGACTAACGCAATTACAACTTCTGTAAAAGCTGTATTATTCTCTTTTTCAACTTTTAATATTAAGCCTTCCAATTCATTTTCAACAACTGGAGAGGTAAGCTTAATTGGAGATACTAATATGTCCCTAGACCTTATTCTTACCCTAATATTATTACCTTCAGAGGCAGGATTGCCAGGAATAATAAGCTTTTGACCATTTATATCTAAAGTTGTAATGTTTAAGAGATCATTTGAAGCAATTACTGTTCCTTCAAGTACAGAACTTGATTCAAACTTACCAATCAGACTTTGAAATGATTTATTATTTAAGATCTCTGGTAAAATACCATAGTCTATTTTTTTTCCTTTATTAATAAGAATTAATTCGTCAGCTATTTGAGATATTTCTTCTAAAGAATGAGTAATGTATAAAATTGGAATCTTGTATTTTCGATTTATCATTTTTAAAAAAATCAATAATTTTGCTTTATACCTTATATCTATTTCTGACATAGGTTCGTCTAAGAAAAGATAGGCTGGTTTTGTTAAAATAGTTCTAGCTAATACTACTCGTAATTTCTCACCACCAGATAAATCCTCAGGATACCTTTCTAATAACGGAACTAAATCAAGGTGATCTATAAGTTCTTTCTTTGGAATTATTTTTTCAGAATTAATGCTAAATTTTTTTCTTTTTTCGGCAAACTCTAGATTATCTTTGATTTTTAAGTGTTCAAATAAAATAGGGTTTTGGAACATAGTACCGAACGGTCTTTTATATGCTGGCACTTTATTAGAACTTTCAAAATCAACATTTTTATAAGTAATTGTAGTTTTTAAATTTTTACTAAACCCTGCTATAGCTGAAATAATAGTACTTTTGCCTGCACCGTTAGGACCATATAAAACTGTTATTCCTTTTGAGTTAAAACTATGCTCAAAATTAAATGTAATGTTTCCAACTTTTCCTTCTACTCGTGCATATAAATCTGTCACTACTTTATCCCCACTACTCTAGTTCTGTTTGAATAGAATAAACTGAGTAAAATAATAAAAGATAAAATTAGCATGCCAGCAGCAAGAAAATGAGCTTTACCAAATGATAATTGCTCAACATGGTCATAAATTGAAATGGCTATAACTTTAGTTTTACCATGAATGCCTCCACCAACCATCAAAACAATACCAAACTCTCCCATTGTATGAGCAAAGGATATAATGAATGATGTTAAAAAACCTCTTTTAGATAAAGGAATTATAATATTTTTAAATGTATCTAGTGGGCTCGCCCCAAGTGTATAAGCAGTCCTAATAGTATCTTTGCCAATTTTTTCAAATGATGATTGAAGAGGTTGAACCCAAAAAGGTAAGGAATAGATTATGGATGCCAACACAAGTCCATGAAATGAAAAAATAAGTTGTTCTCCAGTTAACATTATAAAAAACTTACCTAAAGACGTGTCAGGACTAAAAAAAACGATTAGATAAAAACCTATGACAGTTGGAGGAAGTACCAGTGGTAGAGTAACAATTGCTTCCAAAAAGGATTTTGACCTTTTAGACTCAAACGCAAGATAATAAGCTAATGGGGTACCTATTATAGCAAGGAAAAAGCAAGTGATAAGTGCCAGCTTAAGAGTAATAAAAATGGCAGAAATATCTGAGCTTAAAAGATTATATATTTCCATGCATAAGCCAATTGTGTTTGGTGAAATTTAAACTATTATATACTCAATAGGTTATATCTAGGAGAGAAAAATGTCATTTATAAAAACTGATGATAATATTAGTCTTTTTTATGAAAGCACTGGTAAAGGTGATCCAATAATTTTTGTACATGAATTTGCCGGTGATTATAGAAGTTGGGCTCCTCAGGTAAACTACTTTTCAAGGTTTTATCAATGTATTACTTACTGTGCTAGAGGTTATTATCCATCTGATATTCCTCAAAATGAGGATCAATATAGTCAAAAAAGAGCATGGCAAGACATAATAAGCGTTATGGACAATTTAAAAATTGATAAAGCTCATATTGTTGGTCTTTCAATGGGAGGGTTCGCAACACTTCATTTAGGTATGAATGCTCCAGACAGAGTATTGAGTTTAGTAATTGCTGGTTGTGGTTATGGAGCTATTCCGCTTGATAAAATTAACTTCAACAAAGAAGCTGATTTTTCAAATGTGTCACTAGAAACAGCAGAGAATATTTTAAATCTTGGAATGGAAAAGGTAGGCTCTGAGTATGCCCTTGGTCCATCTAGAGTGCAGTTTGAAGTTAAAGATCCTAATGGTTGGCAATTATTCCATGATCAGTTAATCAAACATGATCCTGTTGGATCAGCTAATACTCTTCTAGGAGTTCAAAACAAAAGGCCTAACTTATATAAACTTGAAAATGAGATAAGTAATATCAATGCACCTACATTAATTATCAATGGGGATGAAGATGATATGTGTCTTGAGGTTGGGTTATTTCTTAAAAGAACCATAAAGACATCCGGATTGTTAATTGTTCCTAAAACGGGCCACACAATCAACTTGGAGGAACCTGGAATATTTAACCATCACCTATTAGAATTTTATTCTCGAATTAATGCATCAACTTGGAATAAAAGAGATGAAAGAGCGCATATAATTAAGGTTTAATCTCGAAAATTTTCATACTGCAATGGATGCTTTAAGTTTAATTCTTTTATCAATTGAATAGCGTTTTGAAGATCATCCCTTTTTTTACCTGATACTCTCACTTCATCACCTTGTATCGACGTTTGCAATTTAGTTTTAGATCCTTTAATTGCTTTTATAATTTTTTGTGCTGTTTCTCTATCAACTCCTTGTTTGATCAAAACAGATTGGCGAATAGAATTGCCCGTTGCCGCTTCAGGCTTTTCAAACTCTAATGCGCCCGTATCAACTTTCTTCCTGGTTAAATGAGTTAAAATCAGCTCTTCTACCTGTCTTCTTTTAAGTTCATCATCTGCCTTTAAAATTATTTTATCATCCTGTAGTTCTACTTCACACAAACTACCTTTAAAATCATACCTCGTATTTATTTCTTTCTTAACACCATCAAGTGCATTTTGAACTGAGGGCATGTCTATTTTGCTGACAATATCAAAACTTGGCATATAATTTTTCCTCTTATCAATTATAATTTTTTAAATTCAATTTATTATAACAAATCAAATAAAAGTTGATAGAGGCGATGTTAAAATATAGATTAAAGTTTTTTAACAATAAATCTAAAACTAAATGGATACTTTATTCAAAATACTTCTATTGATACTTGTAATAATAAGTTCTTATTTTCTTTTTATTAATTTTAATTTGTTATCAATAATTCCTATATGGATAATATGTGGTTTAATTGATGTCTCAAGACATAAAACTATAAATCACAAACTAATCAAAGAATATTTTTTAGGTAAAGGTTTTTTAACGTTTATATTATCTCCACTAAATCTTTTGGGTGATCTACTATCTTATAGAAACCTTCACACATTCAAGATTGAAGATCTCCCAGTTAGTCATCAAAATGAGATTAATGAAATTGTTAAACTATTTGATGAAAATAAACAAAAAATCTCAAAACGTTTTGAAGAAAATAAAGAAGATAGTAGAACTATGCTATTTTACCAATGGTATGGATATAAGCTAGATGACACAATTTCTGAATTTAATAATAACTATAAATATATAAAAACCATTGGTGTATCATTATTTAGAGAGAAAACATCAACATCGAGACATTTTGGTCCTTTGAGGATGACTTATCGTATATTATATAATTTCAATAAAGTTAAAAAGGAAGGTTCTTTCATTGAAGCGGATGGACGAATTAATAAATGGAAATATGACCCTTTATTTATTTTTGATGATACATTAATACATCAAAGTTTTAATGAAGAAGATGATTTGAGATACTGTGCTTTTATTGATATAATAAGACCATCCTATTTTGATAGCATAATGAAATTAATTCTAAGTGGTATTGGTTTTATTTTGAAAAACACAAAAAGTATATTTTATAAAAATTGGAAAATGATTTAAAAACTTAACCGTTAGGCATAAGAATTTGTCTTACAACTTCACCTTTAGATAATTTATCAAACCCTTGGTTTAAATTATCAAAAGTTATTTTACCATCTATTAATTTATCTACTGGCAGTCTTCCCTGCAGATATAAGTTTAAAAATCTAGGTACATCCCTAACAGGTACACAAGATCCCATATAGCTGCCTAATATTGATTTCTCTTGGGCTACTAAATCACTATGGTTAAAGCTAAACTGAGTGTTAATCGGAGACAAACCAGCAGTTACTACCGAGCCTCCATATCTTATAATTTGATAGGCCGTTTCCATTGCAGCAATGACTCCTGCTAAATCAATTGCAAAGTCTACACCTCCATTTGTTAAATCTCTAATAGCCTCAATAGTATCTTTATTCTTGCTATCAAAACAATGGGTGGCGCCTAGTTCTTTAGCTCTAATAAATTTTGATGGGTCAATATCTATAGCAACTATTGTCTCGGCACCTGCTAATTTTGCTCCTATTATCCCGTTAAGACCTACACCACCTAGACCAATTATTGCAACAGTGTCTCCAGGTCTTATTCTGGCTGTGTTTATTACAGCTCCTACACCTGTCATTACAGCACAACCAAATAGAGCTGCATCTTGAATATTTATAGACTTATCAATGACAACAACAGATCCTCTGTCAACAACGCTATATTGGGACATGCAAGAAATACCCGTATGATGATTTAAAACATTTCCATCTAAATCAGAGAGTCTACTGCCTCCAGACATCAACTCTCCCTTTCCTTTAGTAGCTGCAGCCAATTCGCATACTTGCGGTCTTCCTTCAAGACATCTTCTACATCTCCCACATGATGGAGAAAACTGAAACGATACATGATCTCCTACTTTAATATCTTTAATAGCACTTCCCAACTCAACAACTTCACCAGAGCCCTCATGGCCAATAACTAATGGTAAAGGCATAATTCTAGAACCATTTATGACTGACAAGTCTGAATGACAAAGTCCCGCACCCATAACTTTAACAAGTATTTCATTCTCTAAAGGGGGTGAAATTTTTATGTCTTCTATAGATAATGGCTTTGATATTTCATAAGGTTCACTTAATGAGTTATCTCTTATGACAGCAGCTTTACATGTAATTGACATTTAAATGGTCCTTTGTTTTATTTTAACTGGATCACCGTGAGGGGTTGATAAGTAGGCGTTTATCCAATCATTTTTTAGAACTGATAAAATTTTTGAATTTGCTATTTCTTTTGTAACAATGATTTCTTCCAAGGCAACCAACCAAGAATTAAAATAATCATCATTGCCATCTAAGTCTTCTTTGTGAATTCTAGCTCTATTTAGAGATTTTCCAAAATAATCAACAAACTCTTTCCAGCTAAAATTTCCTGATTCAGATAATTGCACAGTTATAGCAAATAGCTGACTGTGCCATGGGCTTTGAAACACAATTTGATTATCTGTTTTTGAAGTGAAAGGTAATTTATAATTTGGTTTATTATTCATTTGGTTTCGAATTTTACTCAGTATTTAAGTTGAAATATGGTTCCCATAAATCAAGGTAAACCAGGTCATTTTCGTTTTCAGCAGATGTACCCCATAATTCTATAGCTTTAAATTCAATAGTGTATAAAGGTGTTGGCGTTTCTCCATTGCCATGAGCATTTGTATCAGGCAGGACATGTGATCCATTATATGAATAGACTTTACCCATTTTACCCATTGCATATGTAGGAAGACGAGTATGACCACCTTTTACATCCTTATTAGGATTATGTTTTAGTGTAATTACATCGTCACCAATTTTGTAAATTGGTTCGTTTTTCGTTGAACGGAGTGAAGGGCCTCCCCAACCTAAAGTTTTTTGAACATCCTTTGCCAACCAAGTTCTTTGATCAAGTTTAATGTTTTTGATTAATTCTGGATCAAGGTTATTAGTTTTGGCTAAATCAACAAATTTTTTAATCTCATTAAGGGAAACTAGTTTTTTATCAACTAGAAGATTAGTTAAAGCGGCCAACCATTTTTCATAATATGAGAAGTTCATATAATCCTTAGGTGGAAGGCACTCTCTATAATGTCGACTGATATCAAGGTTCCATTGACCAAGTGCACCTGCAGCAAGAGTCACAGCCCAAGCTTTGGCATGCCAATCATATTTAAATGTTGGTTCATTATCTTCAACTTTATTATTTTCATTTTTGTATAGTGGAATAGGACCATTTCCAAAACGTCCTCCCATATCATGAAGCCTACTCATTTAACATTCTCTGGCAAACCAGTGCCAATCATAGAGTTACGCGTTACTAACTTTGCTAATTCAGCCTCACTCATATTCTCGGATCCTATAGGCCTCATAGGTAATACCAAATACCTTAGCTCCGCAGTTGAGTCCCATACCTTAATTTGAACTTTAGAATCTATATTTAGTCCAAATTCTGAAAGAACTTTTCTTGGCTCTCGAACTGCGCGTGACCTATACTCATCACTTTTATACCATGTTGGCGGAATACCTAACACAGGCCATGGGTAACAACTACAGAGCGTGCAAACAACTACGTTATGGATTTCAGGTGTATTTTCTACAACAACCATATTTTCACCCTGCCTACCTTGATAACTTAATTCTCTAATAGCTGATGTTGCATCTTCCAAGAGTCTCTTTTTATAATCGTTATCAACCCATGCCTTAGCAACAACCTTAGCTCCATTTTGCGGTCCAATATTGTTTTCATATGTATCGATTAATTCATCTAGAGTATTAGGGTCTATTAACCCTTTACTTAATAGTAATGTCTCAATTGCTTTTACCCTTAATTCGGGATCTGAAGGCAAATGTGAATGTGCATGATCATGTTCATGATCATGATGAGAATGGTTATTTTCTTTAGAATTCATTTTATTACTCTATTTTTAGTTATTATGATCATATATCATTATTTAGGAATAAGAACTATTCTGCCATTAACTTTTCCAGCCTTCAAATCTGACATAGCTTGGTTAGCAGTCTCTAGGTCTTGTTTTTTTACTGGAATCAATTCAACTTTTCCGGATTTAATAATGTCAACAAGCTCCTTTAATTCTCTTAACTCTCCTACATAAGATCCTCTTAAAATTGTTGACCTCATTGGAATTAATGGGAGTGACATTTTTAACGAACCACCATAAAGGCCAACAACTACAACCATTCCCCCTTTTTTAACAAGAGATAGACCAAGGTCTGTGGTTTCTGGCATTCCTACAAAATCAATTGCTGCTGCTGCACCTATACCTATTATATTCCTGATATTTTCAGAATCTTCAGGAGAGAATGCTTCAGCGGCACCAGCCTCAAGAGCCTTTTCTCTTTTTTCTTTGTCTTTATCAATTACTAAAACCTTACCTTTATGGACTGCTGATGATAACAAAACACCATTGATACCAACCCCACCTGCTCCAATTACTATAATCCAGTCATCTGATGAAACTTCTGGTATTTTTTTTAATGCACTAAATGCCGTTAAACCAGAACAAGCATATGGAGCAGCTATTGCAGGATCCATATCTCCGTATGAAACTAGATATTTACTATCTGGAACTATTATATGATCTGAATACCCTCCATTTAGACGGGCACCTAGATATTTAGGAGCCTCACATAATGTTTCATTATCCTTTTGACATTGTTCACATTTGCCGCAACCAATCCAAGGAAAAACAATACCAGTATCACCTATCTGGACACCTTCAGCCTCTTCACCTATATCAACAACAGAGCCTGTAATTTCATGGCCAGGAGTAAAAGGTAATTTAGTACCTCTGTCTGCTAACGTAATTCTTTTCCCATCTCCAAGGTCAAAATATCCATCGGCTAAATGAAGGTCACTATGACAAACCCCACATGCAGAAATTTTAACTAGGATCTCTTTTCCTTCAGGCCTAGGATTTTCATACTCTCTTAACTCTAGTGGTTTACCAAAATCTACAACCTGATAACTTTTCATTTCAAAATCTCTCCATTTACTCTAATTAATTTCTTTTGGATGTCTCATATTTACTTGATATTTCATAATAATCATCGAACCCCACTCTTTTTCTCAAATCTTTAAAATCTATAAGTAAATCAGATCTGTCTTCATCTTTCATAAGAAGGTCCAATGATTTAATCATAGCTTTCATAGCCGAGCTCATTACTGTTAACGGGTAAACAGCCATTTTGTAACCTATATCAGACAACTCTCTCATAGATAAATTCGGTGTTATACCACCTTCCACAATATTAGCTATTTTATGACCTGGAACTTCATTACAAATAGTGATCATTTCATTTTTATTTTTTGGGGCCTCAACAAATAAAATATCCGCTCCCAAATCAAAAAATTTTTGTGCTCTTTCTATAGCTTCATTTAACCCATGAGTATGATTAGCATCAGTTCTTGCCATAATTAGTATATCATAGCCTTCATTCCTCATATCATTTGCGGCCCTAATTCTATCAAAAGCCTCATCTCTTCCGACTACATCTTTACCTGGAGTATGACCACATCGCTTAGGTGCTAACTGATCTTCAATTAAAATTCCAGCACATCCAGCCTTTGCACATTCTTTCAAGGTCCTTCTTACGTTCATAGCGTTGCCATAACCAGTATCACCATCAACAATCATGGGTATATTGATTGCATTACAAATATTATTAGCTTGATCAAAAACTTCAGAAAAAGTCATTAATCCTAAATCTGGTGAACCAATTCTAGAGGCAGATGCTGCAAACCCAGACATAAACGTTACATCAAAATTTGCCTGTTCAATTAATTTTGCTGATAAAGTATCAAAACAAGATGGAACTGGGATGAATTCTTTTGCTATCAAAAGTTCTCTTAATTTTTCAGTTTGGCTTTTTCTAATTTTCATTAAATCAAATACCCTTTTATAATAATAATTTCATATAAACTTATAATTTGAAAGGAATATATAATGCTAAGTCTGGCCAAATATACATTATATAGACAGTAAAAATCATCATAGCTAGGAAAGGAATAACACCCTTAGCCACTTCACCAAGCTGTGTCTTTGCAACTGACTGAATCACATAAAGATTGAGACCAACCGGGGGGGTAATAAGAGCACATTCAACCATTATTACCATGAATATTCCAAACCAGATAGGATCTACCCCCATACTCATAGCAGCTGGCAATAAAACTGGCACCATAATCAAAACCATTGATAAAGTCTCAAAAACCAACCCCATAGCAACTAAAATCAAACAGACAGTAATCATAAAAACTGCCTTACTTTGGATAGTTGCTTCAATAAACATCGAAATATCCTGAGGAATTCTATAAAGAGCTATAGCTTTACCAAAAATTTTGGCTCCAGCTATAATTACAAGTATAGCAGCTGTTGTAACCATTGATTCAAATAAAGCTTTCTTGAAATCATCAAAAGACAATGACCTCAGAAGTATTACTGTTAAAAAAAGTGCCAAAGAAAAACCAACCGCTGCTGCTTCGGTTGGGGTAAAAACTCCAGTATAAATTCCTCCAAGTATTAAAATAGCTAAAATAAGAGTCGGTAGAACCTTAATAGAATATTTTTTTCTTTCCTCCCAACTTGCTGCTGGAACACGTTTATATCCGCCAAAAAATTTAGAATAAATAATAGAAAATATAATAAACAAACTTATTAAAAAAATACCTGGACCAATACCAGCAAGAAATAGAGATATAACTGACTCTTCGGTTACAAAACCATATACTATCATAGGTAAACTAGGGGGAATCAAAATACCTAAAGTACCACCTGCGGCTAAAAGCCCATATACAAAGTTTTTATTATATCCTCTTTTAATCATTTCAGGAATTGCTACAACACCAATTGTAGCTGCTGTGGCAACGGAAACACCAGATATTGCTGCAAATATACCGCAGGAAACAATAGTCGCGACTGCTAACCCTCCAGGCCAATGTCCAACCCAAGCTTGAACAGCTGAGAATAAATCTTTACCACAACCACCTCGCAATAGAATGTTACTCATTAAGAGAAATAAGGGAACCGCCAATAGAATAAAACCATCTAAAGTTGATAAAATTGCTTGGGGAGCCATTAACGGAGAGAAACCGCCAATAACCAACATTCCAAGACCCAAAACTCCTAAAGAAAAGGCTACCGGTAACCCTGAAAGTAAAAGGGCAAACATTACTCCTAAGACCATTATTACTGTCATATTTTAACCCTTATAATAAATTTTAATGTTCCCCTGAAGGAGGTGTAATTCCAATGGCCATTTTCTGAATTTCAAAAATAGCCTGAATTATTAACATCAGGAAACAAAGGGGTACTGGTAATTCAGCAATCCAAGATGGAAGGTCAAGAAGACTTCCTGTTGTTCTTCCTCTTTGAAAAGAATCAAGAAAAATTTCAAATCCATATATCACAACATAAGAGGAGAAAATTATTAGTATAATCATCATTATAATTCCAATAATTCTTTGGTTTTTCTCACTTATTTTGTGGATAATAGCATTTATTTGAATATGTCTTCTATGTTGCAGCGCCCATGGCATAGCTAATAAAGTTCCATAGATTAAGGAAAGTTGGCTTAATTCTGCCGCCCAAATTGTAGGAGCAATGAATAAATAACGAGCTCCTACTTCATAAGTTAGCATAATCCCAGCCATACCAAATAAAATAGCTGACAGCCAAGCAGATTTAATAATCAATGTTTCAAATGTTTTCATTAGTTAAACCAAAATGAGGAGATAACCCTTAGGAAAATCTCCTCATTTATATTTATAATTTTGAAGCAGCTTCTAATAACTGTTCACCAAGCTTACCAGCGTTGTTCTTGTAAGCGTCATAAACTGGCTTAGATGCTTTTTTAAAAGCGTCAATATCGGCTTTACTTGGAGTAACTATTTTCATTCCTTTTGATTCAGCTAAAGCGTATGCATCTGCCTCAATTGCTGACACTTTATCCCTTACATCCTTTTCAGCTATCAAAGCAGAATTCATTATAATTTCCTTATGTTTGTCAGATAAGGAGTTAAACCATTTTGAATTAGCTACAACAATAAACTCAATATCACCATGATTTGTTTTTGTGATGGTATCCATAACCTCAAAAAGCTTTCTAGATTTCACTCCTGAAACACCTGTCATACCAACATCAACAGTACCTCGTTGATAAGCTAAATATTGCTCAGATCCTGAAATCAATGTAGGAGCTCCACCAGAAGCTTTCACAAAAGCACCTAATGTTTTTCCAAAAACTCTAACTTTTTTACCCTTCATATCAGATGGGTTTTTAATTGCTTTTCCTTTTGATAACATGATAGCACTTCCATAAGCTTGCCACCATAGGACGGTAGAGCCAGTTCCTTCAATAGCCTTATCAATTGGACCTCTAATACTAGACCCTTTGGCAACGGCCTTCCTAACTTTTTCTTCACTATTTAACAAAAATGGCTGATAAAAAAGATCTACAGCAGGAATGTCTCCGACATATCTAGTTAAAGAAGCTACACCTGCTTCAATTGAACCTGAACCAACTGCTGCAGGTACTTCCTTATCTTTATACAGTTGAGCTGAATCATAAATTTGAACTTCAATTTCTCCGTTTGATTTTTTTTCAACATCATTTTTGAACAACAGTAGATTTTGTCCTAAATGACTTTTCATAGGCAGCTGTATAGATATTCTCATAGTAACATCTGCTGCAAAACTGTTTGCGGACAATCCCAATAATGCCACAAACATAAATAATATTTTTGATAATTTAATCATAATACTCCCCTACTTACTTAATTAAAAATTTAAAAAAAACTTTTTAATTCATCTTAAACCCTATGTTAGAGATGCTACTTGAGTCAATTGCAAACTCAGAAAACAAATCCTTAATACTTCCAGTTTGTCCAAAACGATCAACTCCTAAAGTTATTGTTTTATGACCAAAGACAGAACCTAGCCATGAAAGTGTCATTGGATGACCATCAAGAACTGTAATTAACTTTGTATCTTTTGGTATTAATTCTAAAAGAGATTCAATATGACTTAACTCCTTTTTTGAAGTTAAATTAGATGTGTTAGCTTTCCATTCATGAAATAAATTATCTGAGCTTGTAATACTTAAAACTCCAATATCCTTAAATTTTTCTCCCAGCATTGCAGTTGCTTCGATAACTTCGTTAGCTATGACTCCTTGATAAACTATGATTAGTTGAGGATTGGGCCCAGGATTTTTTAACCAATATCCACCTTTTAAAATATTAGATTTTAATTTTTCGTCTACTTCTCTATGAGGCTGATCAATTGATCTAGTACTTAACCTTAAATATACTGAACCACCGTTTTCCATTTGAAGATATTCAAAACCGTAATTCATAATGACCGAAAGCTCATCTGCAAAAGCTGGTTCAAAACTTAGAAGCCCAGGCTGGCTTATTCCTATTAAGGGTGTTCCTATGGATTGATGAGCTCCACCCTCGGGTGCTAAAGATATTCCAGAAGGAGTGCCTGCAAGCATAAACCTTGCATCCTGATAACATGCATAGTTCATTGCATCTAATCCTCTAGCTATAAATGGATCATAAACTGTTCCTACCGGAAATAATCTTTCTCCAAATAATTCATGCGATAACCCAGCCGCACCTAGCATTAAAAATAAATTCATTTCGGCAATACCAAGTTCTATATGCTGCCCTTCCCTAGAAAAAATCCATTTCTGTACAGAAGGAATTTTTCTATCTCTAAAAGTGTCAGAACTTTCTACCCTACTGAATAGACCTTTTCTATTAATCCATGGTCCTAAATTAGTAGAAACAGAAACATCAGGTGACGTTGTAATAATTCTGTTACTAAATTCAGTATTATTTTTTGCATATTGATCCAAGATTTTGCCAAAAGCATTCTGTGTAGAGATTGTTGTATCTTTGATCGAAATATTACTATCTACTTCTATATTTTTACTTTTAAACTTTCTATGGCCAGCTTTTTGAAAAGGTAAATTTTTAATATATTCATCTAATTGATGATTAGAATCTTCATCTAAAAAACTATTCCACTCATTACCATCTAATATCCCAAGCTTAGCTTTGAAAGTCTCCATTTGAGCTTTTGTCATTAAGCCAGCATGATTATCTTTATGACCAGCTAAGGGAGTGCCCCAACCTTTTATAGTATAAGCGATAAAAGCAGTTGGTTTATTATCCTTTATATTTTTAAAGGCATCGCATAAGGTATGGACGCAATGCCCACCCAAATTAGCCATCAACTCTAAAAATTCTTCATCAGACCTTTTGTTAATTAATTTAGAAACATTATTTTGATCGCCAATATCATCTAAAACTCTTGCCTTGAAATTTGCACCACCTTCATAAATAAGAGCTGAATAAAGTTGATTGGGGCAATTATCAATCCATTTTTTTAATTCTTCACCACCAGGTTCATTAAAAGCTTCTTTTTGTAGTTTTCCATATTTTAATACAACAAGATTCCAGCCAAAAGCTTCAAAAACTGAACTTAATCTTTCGGATAAACCTTCATGAACAACACCATCTAAAGATTGTCTGTTATAATCAATTATCCACCATACATTCCTTAAATCATGCTTCCATCCTTCTTGGAGACATTCATAAATATTTCCTTCATCAAGTTCTGCATCTCCAACTAAAGCTATCATCCTACCTTTAGGTAAATCTTTTCCAAATGTTTTGTTGGCAATATAATCTTGTGTCAGTGAAATAAAACTCGTCATCGCTACACCTAAACCAACAGAGCCAGTAGATATATCAACATCATCAATATCTTTGGTGCGCGAAGGATAAGATTGCGCTCCACCAAAACCTCTAAAGTTTTGAATGTTTTCTTTAGTTTGAAGTCCTGACAAATATTGTATGGCATGGAATACTGGGCTTGCATGAGGCTTAACAGCAACTCTATCTTCTGGTCTTAAAATATCAAAGTACAGTGCTGTCATTATTGATACTATTGAAGCCGAGCTTGCTTGGTGACCTCCTACTTTTAAACCATCATCATTCGGCCTAATATGATTGGCATTGTGAATCATCCAACAGGAAAGCCACAGGATTTTTTGCTCTATTAATTTTAATATCTTATTTTTATTCGTCATTATTTAAATCTAACATAATTTAAATAGAATGAATGACTAAAAATTATAATTTTATTTATGTTTTTAGCATTATATGCTAATATTGATTACAATCAAAAATTATATTCTTAAAAGGCATTATTTTGAGCAACATTGACAGAATAGATCAAAAAATAATTTTTTTCTTACAACAAGATGGCCGACTTACAAACTTTGAATTGGCTGAGAAGGTTGGATTGTCACCTTCTCCATGTTTACGAAGAGTAAAAAACCTTGAAAAAAAAGGGTTAATTTCTGGTTATACAGCGATTATTGATGAAGTTTCTTATGGATTTCCAGTAACTGCGTTTGTCTCTGTTAGACTAGAAAATCAAACTGATAATACCTTAAAAGCGTTTGAAAAAAATATTACCTCTTTAGATGCCGTCATGGATTGCTGGCTTGTAACTGGAAACAGAGATTATCTATTAAGGGTTGTCGCCGCTGATCTAAAAAATTATGAAATATTCATGCGAGAAGAACTTACTAAAGTCAAAGGAATAGCTTCAATAGAAACTAACTTTGCCCTAGGAAGGGTAAAAACCAAAAACAATCTACCTTTAAACTCTTAACTTTTAAATAATATGATTGAAAATTTAAAACAAATAAATGCAGGTGATCTTAGCATAAGTTACTATGAAGCAGGCCCAAGCAATGGCACCCCTATCATTCTACTTCATGGTTTTCCTTACGACATCCATGCCTATAAAGATGTATCAACCAAATTAACATCTTCTGACCACAGAGTAATAATTCCTTACCTAAGAGGATATGGCAAAACAAAATTTATTAAAAGGGAAACCTTAAGATCCGGACAGCAAGCTGCATTAGCATCAGACCTTTTAAACTTTATGAATTCAATCAAAATTGAGAAAGCTATTTTAGCTGG